>CAILUF010000179.1 GCA_903837365.1 uncultured Alphaproteobacteria bacterium
TCAATTATGCAATCCTTCCCAAAAAAATGTGTTTTAATCATATTTTATTTACAATTTTATTTTTAAAAAATCTTAATTTGTGAAGATATTCCATGGGATCTTTAATTTTTACTAAAGAATTTTTATCAGTAAAAAACATGTCATTGAGCCTTGTAAGTAGAAATCTCATACTCGCACCAAGTAATGCTATTTCTAAAAACTCCTCTTCATTTTTATTGATATTTCTGATTTTTTTATAAGAATCAATCAGACTTACATATTTTTGTTGATTAAAATTTAAGCGCTCAAAACACCAGGCATTAACAAGGATCGCCAAATCGTAAATTAAAATTTCATTTGCCGAAAAATAAAAATCAATCACTCCGCTCAACTTATCATTTTCAAAAAATACATTATCGGGAAATAAGTCTAGATGCGCAGGAGCGTAGGAAAAATTGCTAATATTATTATACCAATTTTTTTGCAAGAATTCAATATTTTGTAAAATTTCATTAGCTAAACCGCTTTGATATTGTTCAACTAAATTACTAAATTTGTTAAATATTATAAGAAAATTTTTAACGCTTAAATCGTTGACTCTACTATCCTCGTAATCTAAAGCACCTAAATGCATTTTAGCCAAAACTTCTCCAACTTCTTGACAATGTTTAACAGTTATTGATTCATAATAACCGTCACTAACAGCTTTTAAAGTTTTACCTTCTAAAAAACTAACAATTACCGAATTTTTATTTTCAATTTTATTGATTACCGATCCATATTTATCAGGGATTGGACGCGGACAATTAATGCCTTTTTTTGCTAAATGTAATTTAAAATTTATAAAAAAAGGCAAATCTTTTTGTGCAATTCTTTTTTCAAAAATTGTTAAAATATATTTACCATTTTGTGTTTCTAAAATAAAATTGGAATTATCAATACCTTCAACTATTTCTGTAAAATTTAGCAATTCGCCAATTGAATAATTGCCAAGATGGGAAGCGATTTGTTGATGAGTAATTTTAGTATAAACTGCCATAAATTATTTATTTTTTTTCATCAATTTCTTGGGTTTTTTGCCAACTTGCTTGCCATGAAGCATTTGATTTTATTGACTTTGCAAAGGAAGTATTTTTTTGAACTCTTGATTCAAATTGTTTTGAAAACTCCAAAATTGGAGTGGTTAATTTTACATTCTCAACAATTTCCAAAGTCTGTTGAGCAATTGCTTGATTTGTTATTTTTTGAATTTGTGGATTAAAAATTTCCTTGATAAATTTGGTGGTATTTACAAAAAAATCCATGACTTCCTGAGTTGTAAAATCGCCATTACTTTTGACATTTTGTGAAATACTTAACAACTCAAAATAGCGCGCAAATAATTCTGAAATAAATTGGTGAGGCTTGTAAGCCTTAAGCGCATCAACCATCAATCTTTGTATTTGCGAACGTAATGCTATTTGCGAAGCTTGGCGATCTTTCATGTCATAGCCAATTGCTTGACGAAATTCTTCGCCAAGTTTAATACCACTTTCATATTCCAAGGCATGGGCCATTTCATGAGCCAAAACATTGCAATTAAGACTGCGCAAAATAATTTTCAGATTTTTTTTAGGAAAAATTTTATTGCTGAAGCGATTAAATACCGTTTGATTTTCGGTTAAAAAACAACCAACATTTGTATCCCAACCCTTGATATACTTAACTTCAAACCGTAAATTTTGTTGTTGTAATTTTGTTAAAATTAAATCCAAACCTTCTTTGAATAATTCAATTCTGTAGAGATTGGAAAAAAGCTCAATAAATTTTTCATCTTGCCTAAGCCCTTCATAATCAAGCTGTGGAGCAATTAAATTTTCTAAAAAATTACTCATAATTATTTATTTTTAAGTGGACGACAATAAAGCTCCAAGCGATGCCCAACTAAATCAAAACCATGATCACGCGCAATTTTTTCTTTTAATTTTTCTAACTCTTCATTGTAAAATTCATGAACTTCATTTGTTGAAATATCAACCAAATGATCATGATGTTCTTCGCTTTCGAGCTTCTCATACCTTGATTTACCGCGTCCCAAAAAATCATGTCGCGCAATTAATCCGAGCTCTTCGAACATATTCAAAGCGCGATAAACCGTTGCAACGCCTATGCGTGGATTAATTTTTAACGCCCGACGATAAACTTCTTCAACATCGGGATGATCATCGCTTTGCGCTACAACCCGAGCAACAATACGGCGATTTTCCGTAAGTCTAATTTTGCGTTCTTCGCAGAGCTTTTCAATTGTTGATGGCATAAAAAAATTTAGATTGAGAAATATCAAGGTGAATTTGAAATTGTAATATCAGATTAACTTGAAAATTTAGTACAAGACATTTTTAACTGCTTAACTTTGATTTTTCAAAGAAAATTTTGTTGCTAAAATTTTTGTTGCAATAAATATACCCGTCTTTAAACTTGATTTGCATAGGTAAATCGCCCCCCAAAAATTTTATTTTATTTAATTTATTTGATAAATTTTTAGGAAAATATTTAAACTTATTTTTTAGTTTTTAATTAAAACTAAGCACTTTTATCAATTTCAAGTGGGATTTAATATGACAAAAAATCGTAAACTTATCGAGAGCTCAACTCCTTCTCTTACTTTTGATGATGTTTTGCTTAAACCAGCATTCTCTAAGGTTCTTCCCAATGAAGCTAATACCAAAACTCGCATTACCAAAAATATTTCCTTAGAAATTCCAATTATTTCAGCAGCGATGGATACTGTTACGGAAAGTCGATTGGCAATTGCTATGGCGCAATGCGGTGGACTCGGTTGTATTCATAAAAATTTCTCGATTAAAGAGCAAAGTGAAGAAGTAAAAAAAGTTAAAAAATTTGAATCAGGTATGGTTGTTAATCCATTAACAATTAATCCCGATGCTACGCTTGGCGAAGCTCTAGCCCTGATGTCAACTTATGGAATTTCAGGAATTCCCGTTGTCAAAAATGGTAGCAATAAACTGGTTGGCATTATTACCAATCGCGATGTGCGTTTCGCTACCGATAAAAAACAATCAATCAAAGAATTGATGACTAAAGAAAATCTTATCACCGCCAAACAAAACATTAGCAAAATTGAAGCTAAAAATTTACTACATCGCCATAAAATTGAACGCATCATCATCGTTGATAATTCTGGAAATTGTATTGGCTTAATGACTGGAAAAGATCTTGAAAAAACTAAACAATTTCCGCTAGCTTCCAAAGATAGTGAAGGCCGATTATTAGTTGCAAGCGCTTCAGGAGTTGGAAAGGATGGCATTAAGCGCTCTGAAAGTTTGATTGAAGCTGGAAGCGACATAATTGTCGTTGACACTGCGCATGGTCATTCTGTTGGCGTTATTAACACCATCAAAGAATTAAAAAAATTATTTCCCAAGCAAGAAATTATCGCTGGTAACATCGCCACCAAAGAAGCTGCAAAAGCACTTTACGATGTTGGAGCGGATGCCATAAAAGTTGGAATTGGTCCGGGATCAATTTGCACAACCCGAATAATCGCGGGAGTTGGCGTACCACAATTATCAGCGTTATTCGATGTTTTGGAATTTTGCGATAAAGTAAAATTACCGGTAATTTCTGATGGCGGAATTCGTTTTTCTGGCGATCTTGCAAAAGCAATTGCTGGCGGAGCTTCGGCGGTAATGCTTGGCGGATTACTTGCTGGTGCAGAAGAAACTCCTGGCGAAATCGTTTTATTTAAAGGCAGATCTTACAAGGTTTATCGCGGAATGGGCTCGCTTGGAGCTATGGCGCGCGGATCAGCCGATCGCTATTTTCAACAAGATGTTAGCGATAAAATGAAATTAGTTCCCGAAGGAGTTGAAGGTCGTGTAGCTTACAAAGGATCGGTTGCCGATGTAATTCATCAATTAGTTGGTGGACTAAAATCAGCAATGGGTTATACCGGAAACGCTACAATAAACGAGATGCGCAACAATTGTGAATTTGTAAGAATTACCAATTCAGGTCTGCGCGAATCACATCCGCATTCAATTGCCATAACCTCCGAATCGCCAAATTACAGCACCGAAACCTAAAAATCTATGTTGAAATTTTTTGACCAAGCTTTTTATCACCACAATTGCCATCGTTTATTTTTTTGGCTGTTTATTTTGGCATTTTTAGCGCAAATTTTTTTTTGGAAAAAAACTGAATCAATTCGCCTTGCCTACGAAATAGTTCCCGAAGCTCCGAGTCAAGCGGTTGTAAAAATTTTATCTTTTGGCGATGATCAATTTCTCTTTCGAATTTTAGCTTCGCGTTTACAAAATATGGGCGATGTTTTTGCAGGTTTTATCAGTCTAAAAAAATATGATTATTTACGCCTCTATCAATGGATGAGTAGACTTGATAATCTAGATTCTAATTCGCGTTTAATTCCTTCTCTTGCTAGCTATTACTACAGCAATAATGACGATCAAAATGATTTAAGATTAATTGTTAAATATCTCGATGAACATTCCAGCATCAATATTGACAAGCATTGGTGGTGGTTATTTCAAGCTACCGAAATTGCTCGAATAAATATCAAAGACAATGATTTGGCAATGAAGCTAGCGCAAAAATTAGCTAGCAATGAAGCGCAAGACGCTCCGCTATGGACCAAACAAATGCCAGCCTTTATCGCTCGAGCTCGCGGTGACGATTGTTTAGCGTTTCAAGTAATTTCCAAATTAATTAGCGAAAGCGAAAGTGGAGCTCGTCAAATCAAAGCTGAAGAAATGAATTTCATGCGTCATTTCATCAATAAAAATTTAAAAAATCTTAAACAAAAAAATTTTGATCCTCGCCAATGTCTCAACAAAATTTAAAAAAACTAATCGCTTTTGCATTAACCGAAGATCGGGTTTTTAACGATAAAACTTCTGATTTATGCTTAACAAAAAATCTTCAAACTTCCTTTGCTATCAACACTCGCGAGCCAATAGTTTTTTGTGGAAAAAAAATTATTTTAGAAGTTTTTGAACAATTAAAAAAATCCAAAAAATTTAAAAACTCTTCGTTAAAAATTGAATTTTTTGGCGATGATTGCACTGCTTTTAAAGCAGGCGAAACAATTGCTCAGGGCCAAGGTTGCGCAAAATTAATTTTCGCAGGTGAAAGAATAATTCTTAACTTTATCCAACATTTGAGCGCAATATCTACTATAACTAATCAATTTGTGCGTAAACTTAACAACTCGCGCATCGCCATTTTAGATACTCGTAAAACCCTTCCGGCGTTTCGATCATTGCAAAAATATGCGGTAATTTGCGGTGGCGGAAAAAATCATCGCTTCGATTTAAGTTCGCAAATTTTGATTAAAGATAATCACCTCGCCAGTAGTAAAAAAAATATCGCTTCCTTACTTGATATCAGCAAAAAAAAATATAAGAATTTACAAACTGAAATTGAATGCGATGAGTATTGGCAAGTTCTTGAAGCTCTTGAAGTGCAACCCGATATTATCATGCTCGATAATATGAACATCCAAAATTTAAAAAAATCGATTAGCGCAATTCGTAAAAAAAATTCTAAAATTATCATTGAAGTTTCGGGCGGAATTAATCTTGAAAATATCAGCAATTATTGTGAACTTGATATTGATTGCATTTCGATTGGCAGTCTTACACACTCGGTTAAGGCTGTGGATATTGGCTTGGACATCGAAATGAATTATTAAATTTGCTATCAGAAATTTAATAATTATGCGATTATATTTTTTATAAATTATTAAAAACTTTTTTATGTTAGAAATTACTCAGGCTTTTATTTTTTGCGCCGGAAGAGGAGAGCGGATGCGTCCTTTAACTGACACGATTCCCAAGCCTTTAGTAAAAATAAATGGCAAAGCGATTTTAGATTATTCATTAGAAAAAATTAATAAAATTTCCTCAATAAAAAAAATTATTGTTAATGGTTTTTATCTCGCAAATCAAGTTGAAGAACATTTGCAAAAATCAAATAATTCAAAAATTATTTTTTCGCATGAAGAAGAAAAAATTGAAACAGGTGGCGCGTTAATTTTTGCAAAAAATCATATTGATTTTTCTGAGCCATTATTGCTGATTAATGGCGATATTTTATGGCAGGAAAAAAATAATCAAAGCGATATTGAATTACTCTGCAAGCACTGGGATAGCAATGCTTGCGATTTATTATTGGGATTAAAAAAGACCGATCAATATCATGGTTTTGAAAGAAAAAAAGATGGCTCAATTGGCGATTTTAATTTTAAAAATAATCAACTTTATTTCCTTACTCACCAAGACATGTCTCATGCTTATATTGGCTTACAAATTATCAATCCTAAAATTTTAAATGACTCCCCAAGTAAATGTTTTTCAATATCGCATTACTTCTACAATAAAATTGCTGAAAATGGCTTGCTTAAGAGAGTTAAGGGAGTTGAATTACTTGGAGAATATTTTCACATTGGCAATGTTACTGCAATCGCTGAAACCGAAAATAAAATCAGTAAGCAAAATACTTAAAAAAATTAAAATTATTAGGAAATATTTTTTTCTAAAATTGCCGTTTTTTGTTCAATATCATTTTGTAATTTTTCTAAAAATTCTTTTTTGTTAAGTCCGGTTTTTATAGGCTCAAGAAATTCAATTTTAATCGTTCCTGGTTTTTTAAAAATTTGATGTTTAGGCCAAAATATTCCTGAATTTAAAGCCACAGGAACAACATCAACATCGCACGCCACGTAAAGCGCAACGATTCCTGCTTGATATGGAAATTCCTGCAAATTACCACCAACTTTTACTCTCGTTCCTTGCGGAAAAATTACGACAATTTGTTTTTTTGCGATAAATTTTTTAGCTTGACGAATCACCTCTTTTAAAGCACTAGCGCCACCTTTTCGATCAACGGCAATACCACTCATCGCGTATAAAAACCAACCATAAAAAGGAATTTTTCTCAATTCTTTTTTGTAAGCGTAAACTGGACGATGCAAAATCAAATGCATGACAATCGTTTCCCAAGCTGATTGATGTTTACAGGCGATAATTGCTGGAGCTTTAGGAATATTTTGCTCGCCCAAAATCTGAAAATCAATTTTACAAAGTTTTTTTAAAACCCATAAGCCAACAATTGACCACACTTTAGCGCCATGATCGGCAAGTCTTGAGCTTTGAAAAATTATCGAAGGAAAATATAAAATGGGTATAATCATTCCCCACAAATTCAAAAAAATTACAAACAAAATTGATTTAAAAAATTGCATTGGCGAATTGATGATTAAGAGGTTTTTAATGGTGCCGGATGTCGGATTCGAACTGACGACCTACTGTTTACAAGACAGTTGCTCTACCACTGAGCTAATCCGGCCTTACGATTAGGAATTTAGTTAAAAAATCAGGATTATTTTAAACAAAACTAACCTCACTAAACTGAGTAATAAAATTATTTTTTTAGATTATCGTTAATGATTTTAAATGAGCAAGTATTTTTTCACCCCCTCGAAACGCTAAAAGACTCAAATATTAAGCAAAAAATAATTTCAAAATTCTTGCACTTTATGGCTTTAGATTTGTATTTGGCAAATATTTATTCTCAAAATTAGATTAATTTCAACAAATTTTGATAATTTATTTTTTTCATAAAATTAAATATTGCTCATCAGCCTTAGAATAGTAAGGGCAAAAAAAAATTAAAAAAATTACTTGCAATAAAGAAAGTAATAGTAGTAAATTAAAAAGGTTAAATATTTTAGATATTTATAGAAATTACTAGTTTCAAATTGAAACACATTTAATTATAACTTAACCGTTAAAAACGATTAATTGTTGATAGTTATAAAGTAAAATGAGAATGTTGTTTTAGTAAAGTTTAATTTTACTAGTATCATACTTGAAATTAAAACAAGTAATTATTGATATGATGATTGAAGAAGCGCTAGCATAGCGCAAACGAGATCCACCACCCCAAACCTCGGCAGTGTCCAATGGTAGAAAATTTTATACTTTAAAAAAGTATAATTATTTTTTACCAGTATTTTACCTCCACATAAAGTAAGGGCCGTAGTTGGGTTATAAGTTAATTACTTATAACCCAACTATCCAATACCATTTGGTTTAAAATTAGAATCGCCAATTTCTCTAGCTTCACTTCTTAAGAACTCTTTATCGCTACATTTTTTCGAAAATACTTAACATCTATGGTCATATCGAATCGCCTCGTTGCGAATAAATCACAATATCTGCGGATGAGTTTTTGTTTTTTTATTTGGCGCTTGAAACGCTTTGAGAGAGGTAAATTAGCCCATCAACGCATTTTTTTGACGATAAATTTTTTGAGTCTTTGCAATTCTTCAAGATCTTTACCTTTAACGAAATAGTCTTCAGCTCCTAATTTTTTGGCTTCAGCTATTGTTTCCTTATCGTCGCGAGCGCTGAATATGGCAATTGGAATTTCCAATTCATAGCGTCGAATATTTTTTAGAATTTGCATTCCTGAAATATCATGCATCGATAAATCAAGTAAAATCAATCCAATTTGTTCGCGATCAACGCTTAATTCCTTATCGCCAGAAAGAAAATTTAACAACTCCTCACCGCTATTAAGAGTAACAACTCCATAATCATATTCCTTAATTTCACCTCGCAAAATAATCGCAAAAAGATTAGCCTGCGCAAGTTCATCTTCAACATAAAGCAAATATTTTTTTTTCATATTTAATTAAATAATTTTAAAAGTTACGAAGTATAAAGTTGCCCATATTCCAATATTAGCAAGGATTGACAGCGTTAAAATTTTTTTTAGACGAGGATTTTCTTCGAGTGAATCAGTAAGTCTGCCTCGCAAAACTTTTCCGGCATGAAGCCATTTAAAACGATTATCATAAATTTTTTCCAGCTCTATTTTAGCCATTTTTTTTCTTTTATTTTTCATAACTATTTAATTTTTTTATAATTAATAAAACATTTTGCAGCTAAGCCGATTGCAATTTTATCTTCTAGAGATTTTTTAAATTTCTTTCTTTCAAAATCCTTTGTTAAACTATCAAAATCAATGATTAACCCGTATAGTTCGGTAGCTATCTTTACAATTGTTTCTTTATCGAATTTATCGCCATAAAGTTTAAAGGTTAAACTCATTGCATTACTCAATTGTTTGCGGGAATTTTCATCAAATGGTTTGTTGGATTTGCCAGTTAATATCGCATCGGGATTGACATCGAGAACTTCAGCTAATTTTTTTAATACCTCATTAGAAATTCCACTTCTGCCATTCTCAAATCCTGATAATAATTGCTTACTTACGCCAATTTTTTCGGCTAGTTCACTCTGTCCAATTTTTCTATCTTCGCGGATTTTTTTTAGAAAATTTTGCATCATTATAATTTTTGAAATTTCATTTCATTGACTTCCTTTCTGCAGTTTCACGCAATATTTTTTCAAAAACAATTAGCTTTTTAACGATAGTAATAAAATGGTATTATACCAAATTAACTTGAAAATTTAATAATTAAGCAAAATATTTTTGAGATAAAAATCTTTAAAAAATGAAGTCGTATGCCCATACGGCTGAGGCTTTTTGAAGATTTTTAGCCAAA
>CAILUF010000180.1 GCA_903837365.1 uncultured Alphaproteobacteria bacterium
ATCATTTATAAATTGTTCAAATTTATTGATATTTTCCTTTTCCTTATCCGATGCATTTGGATTGTTTTGTAAATTATCCATAAAATCTTTTCTCTCCTCGGTATTCATATCTTTGACAGCATTTTTTAAATTACCTAAAGAGATGTCAGTGTTGACTTTATGATTATTCAAGCCCGCTTTGTTTCCAAATGCAATATGATATGCATATTTTGCTGCAATCATTAGGGCATTATCAGAAGTTGTTTTGAAGCCATTTCCTTTATTCATAATTTTATCAATTTTACTTTCATTTAATCCAAGCTCTTTGCCCTTGTCTTTCATGGCTTCATTACGTACTTCGTGAAGCTTATCATTTCTTTCTTGATCATTCATTTTTGCAAGGTTGGTTGCATTTTTATCTTTGTAATCATTAACCGCTTCATTTCCAGCATTTTTCATTTGATTAGTCGTGATATTATTTTGAGTAATTTCTGCTCTTTTTTCCTTCCTTTTGGCTTTGGCAATTGATCCCGAGTCAAATAAAGCCGAATCTATTCTGGCTGGAATTTTATCTAATCCAGTCATTTGTAGTGCTTTGCCACCATATTGCCTGGCAAAACCCTTTACTTCATTTTTTAATTGGATTGACGCTTGTTTTAAACCAGATCCAAGTGTGGATGATGATAATCCACCTCCCATTGTTGAAGCTAGGCTTTCCAGATAGGTGATCATTTTTTTCATCAATGATGCTATTAACCAAATAAATAAAATTGAGAATAATGACGGAATATATTGAGATCCACTTTCTGAATATCCGCCAGCCTGAACCATGGTTGATTTAGGGGTATTGCTAATTGTCCAAAAAGATATTAGTGAAACTCTAAGGAGGGGAAGTTTGATTACCCAAATTTCTTCCCAACATATCTTAAAGTTAAAAACTAATTTAATTGCCTCATATAATAAAATATTAAAAAATGCTAGAGTTGATGCGACCATAACTTGTTGAAGTGCAAAGGAAATCATATATTTTAACCATCTATCAAACATATCATTAGTTTGTTTAAATAATGTAAATAAAATAAAAATTGGACCAGCGACAAATAAAATCGATATAAAAAATTTGGCAGTTAAAAAGATTAGAAGAGCCGTGGCGATTCCGTAAATATATTTAAAAATACTAAAATATAAAATTAAAATATAAGCCCAACCAAAGAATCCCGAGAATAAAAAGCTTGCCATTTTTTTCCCAATCGGATCTGAAAAGAAAATGTTCAATACCTTGTCAACTCCACCAAAAATTAATGCCTTATTCTCATAATTACCGCTATTAATCGCCGCTTTTAAATCCGCTGAATCATCAAAATTTGAAACCATTGAAAAAACTAGAAAATCAACACCATCTCTAAAGATTTGAATTACAATAAATTTAAACCATTCAAAACCACCTTCGCCAGTGAAAAGATAAATCATGCCAATTTTAATTATTCTATTCATAAGTTCGCTTTGACTTAATTCGCTTACTCCCATTAGATATCCAAGTCCATAAAACATGAACATCATAACAATCGCCAATTTGGTTATTAGCTTGTAAACATTATTACCAATGATGCTTCGATATAATCTTTCCGCTTCTCCTACAACAACGGTATTGCCAGATTTATAGCCATCAATAATTTTACTCACTGGGTCGATAATGTTGCCAATTATTTTTGAAATATTGTTATTGGTGTTGGATTTTATTTTTACGGATACGTCGTATTTTCCAGAATTGTTAGCGTAAGTATTTATGCAAATATATTTTTTATAGCATCTGTTATTATTGGCATATGATTTGGTATCGCAATAGTCCGTGGCGCTTCCGCTAGTCTTATCCCAATCGTTATTAGCTATCAATACCCCGTCATATGGTGGAGTAGTTCCATCATAAGGCTCGTCCCCAAGTGGATTTGGTTTATTTGAATAACAATTTTTATTTTCAGGATCTTTAATTTTAAATGTTAAGCGTAAATTTTCAATGTCTTTTCTACGTGTATCTAGTTCGGTATTGGTCATTGATTTTAAATCACTTGGTGTTCTTGTTTGATATGTATGACAATAAAATTTAGAACCAATTTCGGTAATAATACCATTGAGTTTACAATCTTTTGTGGCATCAACTGCTTTAAACCGATATAATAATCCATCATTATCAAATTTATAATTACCGATTGAATAATTTGGTGTTTGTCTTTCAATATCAGTTGAAGGAGTTGAGTTTGAAGCTACAACCAATTGATTTGCTACTTGAGTATTGCACAAGCCAGTTTGTGTATTGCATAATAAAGCCTCTAACCACTGACCATTGCTAAAATTTAAACTCGTACCAATTAATAATTTCATCGATGATGTGTTATTTATTGATGATGCTTTGGTTTGCTTAAGATCGACGCCATCAAGAAAGCCAAATATTATCCGACTATTCTCATTTAAAATTATTGAGTTACGTGATTGATAAACTTCGTTTGATGATTCTATAGAATTGGTATCGGTAAATGGAGCAAGGCTTCCGTAGACTCCATTAAAACCTTCTAAAAATTTTAAACCTTTAGTTTTTAATCCCGCACTTATTTCATTGTTAGTAAGTGTAAGTGGAATTGAATCAACTGAGCCAGTATAATTTTCAAGATCATAACATAAATCAACATTATTGACCTTATATTGTGGAACTTCCTGAGTTGCAAGAACTAACGCCGATGAACAGCTTGAGCATTTTGCCGAGGTTATATCGGAGGTGTAAGTGCAAGCTGCAATAGTTTCGGTCGTTGATGCAACGCAACCCGTTTTTGCAGCAGTTAAACTTCCATTAACACAATTATTCATTTTATACTGGCATCCAGAACTTTGAGGACAATAAGAAGAATTGCTTGGGTCTTCGCAATTCATAGAATAGGGTTTACAACCGAGTATGTTATTTTGTACGTCCATATCAATAACACAATTTGGTTTACTTGCTATTTCATAACCAGTTCCTCGACATAATAGCGCAGGTCTCGGAGTTATATACATTGCCATACCTACGCCACACTCGGCAGAATTTCCTGCTAAAGTTTGCATGCTTTGATCCCATGTATCTGGAGAGATTCTAATTTTCTGACCCTTACGTAAAAAAACTTCTTCTGACCATGACATCAGAGAAGGTAATGCACTACCCGGAACTGATAAGTTTACGAGAGGATCGCTAGCTGAAGTTTGAAAAGTTTCATATTCGTAAAAATCTTGATCGCTTGCCAAACCATTAATAACCCGAGCTTTTAAATTGCAAGTTCCTGAAGCGCCAATGTTAGTGAATTTAACAAAGCCAGATTTTTTTATTTCAATGTCAGAATATTTGTGATATTTCATGGCGATATAGTTTCCGCAATTAACCCCAGTTGATGACGAGGTAGAATTGCTTGCAATCGTAATACTGCTATTAGCTTCAAGATCAATAAATTGAGAACTCCAAGCGGAAGTAATCGAAATATTTTTCGCAACATTATATTCTTTGCTGCGCGGATCTCTTTGCGTTACGGATAAAGTTATTTTGCAAGACGAAGTTGTTGGATTGTCAAGAAGTAGACGAAAATAAACTCTTTTAGCATAAGATAAATTATTGTTTATTGTAGCTCCACCACTGATAGTTCCTAAAATTTTTCCATCAGTGTAGTTATTAATCCTATCGTAATTAAGACAGTTTGCAGAGTTATCGCACGAAACGCCATTAGCTGAAAAGGGATCGTAGCTAGTTTTTTTTATAATTAGATCATCATTAGCTCTTATAAATCCACCAATATAACCTAGTTTTTCATGGGCAGAAGAATTGCTAACTGGATATAAAGCGTTAATTTCTTGGAAAGATAAAGTTGATTGGGGAAAAATAGTAACGTAGTTATAGCTTGCTGAGGTTGAATTGGTGCATGTTGCTGAACTAACATTAGTGCCATTGGGATAAGAGCAAGTCCAAATTCTTGGATCAGCTAATATAGGAGCTCCTAAAGTACAGGAAGACTCGTTGTTAGAGGAAGTAGTAACCGCTCCCTTACATTCATTTTTTATATTATAATTTTTAGGATGAGGAATCGCATAAGCAAAAATTCTTTTGATGCCATTATAAATTGCTTTGTCAGTATTGTTGACATCAACACCCTTTGCTGGAACTGATAATTTGGATGCTCCAGGTCCAAGAGTGGTGGTTTGAGTTGAATCTGGCGAAATATCTGCAGTATCGACCCAGGTGCCAAAAAATTTAAGAGCAATTGGCGTATCCTGCATGTAATCAAAAAAATATTTGTTATAAGTTCCTGCTAAATTTGTTTCTATATTATTCGTATCATATTTGTAAGATCTTCCATCAAGAGTCAACTGAGGAGAGTTGACGTCCGCACCAAGAGAGATATTACCTCGTGCTTGTACATAAATTTCGCTATCTGGATATAAGGTAATCGAAGGACTTTCGCCACTTCCTACTGAAGATGTCGAGCTCCACGAAGGTTCAAGAGATATTGAATTTGCTACGCTATCTTGCTGACATTTTTCAAAGCAATCATTAAAGCATGAAATTTTTTCATCATAGAGCGCAATATTATTGCATCCTGCATAGGTTTTGCTTGATATTGTAAAGGGATCATTTGATAAGCAGTTGAGCATACCAGCTCCCTGAGATTTTAAATCAATAACTGGCTTTGAAACATCAAACTTGCATTTATTTTCTGAGGTTCCTGCGTAAATAGTTAGGATTTGACTTTCATATTCGCCAAAATCATCGGCATCTACGCAACCATTATCATTGCATGATATAGTTAACAATAAAATAGAGTAAAAAAAACAATATTTTAAGAGTTTTAGCAATTGTTGATAATCAATATTTTTAAACAATGTTAGTTAATTATTAATAAATACTCAATTATTATAAATAATCCTATTTCAACTTTAAAATTCAAAGCTAAATTTTACGATCGAAATTTAAATTAATATTTAAAAAATAAATCCTATTTTAACAAAAAGATTTTTTAAAAAAATACTTTTAAAAAATAGCCAATGATTTTTAATTTGAAATTAAAAACACAAAAAATTATGAAATTAACAATCTTAGCCTTTGGCGATTTCGGCCGATCTCCTGAAAAATTAATTTATGATGATTTTATAAAGCGAATGAAATGTAAAATAATTCTTAAAGAATTGCATTTGAAAAATTCTAAAAATATTTCTAGTAATGATTTAAAGGCAAGGGAAGGGGAGTTAATACTCAGTAACATCGAACATGGTTCAACATTAATTGTTCTCGATGAAAAAGGTAAGGAATTTACAAGTGTAGAATTTGCAAAATTAATGCATAATTACGCATTAAACGCTATTTCAAATTTAACTTTTGTAATCGGTGGAGCTGATGGATTATCTTCGAAAGTTCTAGAAAAAGCCAATATCGTTTTATCCTTGAGTAAGATGACTATTCCGCATATTTTGGTAAGAATATTTTTGATTGAACAGCTCTATCGTGCTCAATCAATTAACTCTAATCATCCTTATCATCGTTACTAGTTTTTTTGCCAAAAGTTGCTAACCATCTGCTCTTAGCGCGTTTTTTTCGTGACTCAAGTCTTAACATAATTTCTTTGGTTTTTTCTTCTCTTTTGCGTTTTTCTTCTGCACTTTCTTGATAATTTTGCGTATCATAAAAATGACTACGATTTTGTATTTTAGATTCGTTATCCTCTTCATTACTTTTGCTTTTATAATTATCTGCAAAATTGAATTTCTTTTTATCGATTGCTCTTTTTCTAGCATCTCTAATGACGATTTGGCGATTATAATCATGAAGTCTTTTGTGATGCATAATAATATTATCAACAAACCAACGATTTCGGCGATTAATAATTTTACGCATTTCACGACGACTTAATCCACGACGATGACATGTTCGTTTTATATAGCTGTAAATTACATGCGCCATAGTATGGCTTGCAATTTCATGGACTAATGCAGGGTGCATACTAATGAATGAAGAGGTATCAAAAACTAGTGCATCTATTTGCGGTATGGCAAGAAAAGTCACAATTTAATTTAAAGAATTAAAATTTAATAATTTCAT
>CAILUF010000181.1 GCA_903837365.1 uncultured Alphaproteobacteria bacterium
AAATAAAATTTAAATTTTTTATAACAAAAAATAAATTTTTTATAAAAAGCAAGTATAAAGATTTATAGTCAAAAATTTATAACAAATTTCTTACAAATTTTCTTAATCTTTAAAGCAGATCAGCGATCTTATCTATCATCACATCGCCAAGCTCTTCAACATTTTTAATGGCAATTGAATTGCGATAAAATTCAGAAGTACTATGGCCAATACCAATACCAACTATTTCAATTTTAGATTTTTTTTCAATGTTATTTATGACGTGATGAAGATGTTGCGATAAAATATCTTTATCATTTACGAATGTTGTGGAATCATCGACGGGAGTTCCATCGGAAATTACTAATAAAATTTTTCTTTTTTCACTTTGTTGCATTAATCTCGATTTTGCAAATAGAAGGGCTTCGCCATCTATGTTTTCTTTTAAAATTCCTTCCTTAAGCATTAAGCCAAGATTGATTCTAGCCTTTTTAAAATTTTGATTAAAGTGTTTATAGACGATATGACGCAGTTCATTTAATCTTCCGGGATTGGCTGGTCTTCCTGACATTTCCCATAATTTTTTCACCCTTCCACCCTTCCAATCAGCGGTTGTAAATCCGATTATTTCAGTTTTAACTGCAAAATTTTGCAAAATATCCGCGATAATTTCACAAGCAAGAGCGCTAGTAATTATTGGATTTCCTCGCATTGAACCAGAATTATCAAGTAAAATTGTTAATGCGGTATCTTGATATTCATGGGTTTTATTATTAACCCAAATATCTTCAATAAACGGATTAATAATAATGCGCGATAATTTTTTGCGATCCAAAACTCCGCGTGATGCATCGTAATCCAAATAACAATTGCGCTTCGAAAGTAATTTTCTTTTTAATTTCATGCGCATTTTTTTTGAGATTGACTGCATTTTATTAATTCTCAAATCAAGCTGATGACGAAGATTTTTTAATTCATCATTTTTTATTAATTTATTTGGAAAAATTATTTCATCAAATTTATCGGTATATATTTTATAAGATTTTTTAAAGGCAATTTGATTAGGATCTATAGTAGCTTGATCTACAATCAATTGCTCTTGGCTAGATTCGGAATCTGAAAGAATAGTGAATTTATCTAGATCAATTTTAGAAGATTTAGTAACTTGCTCTTCAAGCGAAGAATCACCAAAAACTTTTTCTTCTTCAACATTTTCTTCATTGCCACTTACCAAATCATCGGGATTTTTTTTAGGAGATTCAGAGTTTTTTTCAAGATTATTATTTGCCTCAGAATTGTTTGGCGATTCTTCTTGCTCTAATTGCAAAACTAATTCATAAACAAGCTTTGCAAATAGTTTTTGATTATTAATGTTTTGAGAAATTTTGTCAATTTGGGCAATGATGTTAGAGTTAAATTTTTTTGCGAGTTTTTGATTATAATTATTTATTTCAGTGAATTTATTTATAGTTTCTTGTAAATTATTTTTTTTACTAATAAGCAACATTGCTGGTGAATTTAAATCGCAATTAATAATGTTTTTTTCAATTACTTCAAAAATATTCTTAGCAACACCGATGTAACTATCACTTGCACTTAGAACTACTCGCAACTTCTCAAATTCACTGAATATTTGCTGTTGATTATCATTTAATTCAAAAATATTTCTATGTGAAAAATCATGAAATTGCAAATAACAAAAAGCCATATCAGCACTAAATCGGCATTTTTTTAATAGATCATTTTCACTATGATTTTTTGATAATTTTTCATTGTCAATTTCAATTAGTGACGCTTGCATAAAATCAGCCGAGGATTTATTGAGAGATTTTTTACTCACTAAATTTTCATGCCATGAAAAAAAATCCGCATTGATATTGCTCGAAAAATCAACAGCTAAATCGTGATTGGCAAGCATGTTTTTGAGAGTTATAACTATTTGATCTTGTTGATTTTGCGAGTTATTTTTTTTCATCTTAAAAAATTATAAACATTTTTTTTCAAGACATTTTTCTTTAGTATTTTGATTGCAATATTGGCATAAGGAATCAATTTTGAGAAATGTAATTAAATTTTTTTTTATGGTAATTTCTCCATCGCTTTTTAATTTTTTTAAGATTCGCGATAATGTTTCAGGCTTAATTCCAAGATATGATGCAATTAGTGATTTATCATATTTTATCAAAGCTTGTTTATTTTTTTGACCCTGATCAAAAAATAAACCTAGTAAAAAATTGGCAACTTTAAATTTAGCATTATTGCCTTTCAGTTCAATTAAATGCGCAAAAATTTTATGATTTCTTTGGGCATTTTTACTCAAAAAATTAAAAGATAATTCACTGTTTAATTTCAATAATTCAATCATGTTTAAGCGATCAATAGCAATGATCTGTGAATTATTTATCGCTTTAGCATTTACTAAAAAACTAGACGCAAAAGCATCCTGTAAAAAATCATTACTTTCGGCGATTTCAACAATCAATTCTTCGCCATCACAATTAAGATAGGTTAAAGCAAGCGATCCATCAACAACAATATAAAATTTCTTAGCAAGCTGCTCTTGATTAAATAAAAATTTCCCCTTGGCAAGATTTATTAACTTTGATTCGCAAGCGATTTTTTCAAGAATCTTGTTCTCAATTCGAGAAAAAATTTTTACATTACTTAAAGCCTTAATAACGTTATCTTTCAACATATTTTGTTAAAATAAATTTTTTCTTGATCTAAATCAATTACAAATAAAATTTGACGGTTAATTTATAAATTTAAAATAATGCTTCTTGGCCTTAATTTTAAGGCTTAAGACCCGATTATTTAAAATTAAAATTTAATTATAGTCAAGATTAATTTTAAAAAAATAATGTATAGTTTGATTACTCTTTACTGCGGATATTTTATTTATTTGATAATATATTTTCGCAAAAAAGAGTTTATAAAAAAACACCATAAAAAAAATATTTTTCTTTATCGGGAAGTTACAATAATTTTAGGAATAAAACTAATTTTATTGACCATACTTTACTTTTACTTTTTTAACAACAAGATGCCAAAAAAAATGGTTTACGAAAATCTCAATCAACAAATTTTACAATAATTTATGGATTTATCAACTATAGAAATTTCTAGATTACAATTCGCTATTACAGCAATTTATCATTTTCTCTTTGTACCTTTAACACTTGGATTATCAATAATCCTGGGCATCATGGAAAGTGTTTATGTGATGACGCAAAAACAAATTTGGCGAGACATGACTCGCTTTTGGGGAAAATTATTTGCGATTAATTTTGCCATGGGTGTTGCTACGGGAATCACCATGGAATTTCAGTTTGGAACCAATTGGGCATATTACTCGCATTACGTTGGCGATATTTTCGGCGTACCTTTGGCGATTGAAGGATTAATGGCATTCTTTTTAGAATCAACTTTCGTTGGGCTATTTTTATTTGGCTGGGATAAGATGAGTAGTGTTAAGCATTTAATGGTTACATGGCTGATGGCGATAGGAAGTAATTTATCGGCATTATGGATTTTAATTGCCAATGGTTGGATGCAAAATCCTGTAGGTGCCAAATTTAATGCCGAAACAATGCGCATGGAACTTGATTCTGTGATATCGGTATTTTTTAATCCAGTAGCGCAAGCCAAATTTGTGCATACAATTTCTGCAGGATATGTTACGGGTGCAATGTTCGTGCTAAGTGTAAGTTGTTATTATTTACTTAAAAAAACCAATCTTAAAATTGCGCGTCGTTCGGTGGTTGTAGCATCTTCCTTTGGACTTCTTTCAGCACTTTGTGTTGTTGTTTTAGGTGACGAAAGTGGATATACAACTGGGATGAATCAAAAAATGAAAATCGCTGCAATCGAAGCAATGTGGCATACCGAAGAAGCTCCTGCTGGATTTACAATTTTTGCAATTCCTAATCAAGAAACACAAATCAATCATTATGAAATTAAAATTCCCTATGCACTTGGTTTAATTGCAACCAGATCGCTTGATCAAAAAATGCCCGGAATTAATGAATTAGTTTTACAAGCGCAAGGCAGAATTACCAATGGTCTTGAACAATATAAAACTCTTAAGAGTTTACGACAAAATTTAACTAAAGTTAATGATTTCAATCAAGAATCAGTTACTTTAAATGAAAATAACCAAGAAATAACTCTTGATGATTTACAAAATAAAATCCGCGCCGATAAAGAATATTTACGCGAGAATTTTCAAGATATTGGTTACGCACTTCTTCTTAAAAAATATCGCCCTGACATAGAAAATGCTAGTAGCGATGAAATCATCAAAGCTTCTAAAGATACTACTCCAAAAGTTGCTCCGCTATTTTATTCTTTTAGAATTATGGTTAGTTTAGGATTTTATTTTATTACAATCTTCTTAGTTAGTGCATATTACTTCAACATCAAGCGCAATTTTAGTAATGAATTTTTATTACGCCTTTGCTTTTATTCTCTGCCCTTACCTTGGATCGCTTGCGAGTTAGGCTGGATAGTAGCAGAATATGGTCGTCAACCTTGGGTAATTGAAGGAATCTTACCCACTGCCCTAGGAATTTCTTCAGTTTCATTCGGCAATGTTTTGGCTAGCTTAATTGGCTTCATCGCCTTGTACACTATGCTCTTAATTGTCGATTTATATTTGATGATCAAATATGTAAAAATTGGTCCAGATAAATTATTAAAAAATAATTAAAATTATAGAATATGTTAGAAATTTTTGATTATGAATTACTTAGAATAATCTGGTGGATTCTTCTTGGTGTTTTACTAATAGGCTTTGCAATCATGGATGGCTTTGATTTGGGAGTTGGAATTTTACTACCCTTTGTTGCCAAAAATGATAGCGAAAAAAGAATTGTTATTAATTCGGTTGGACCAGTCTGGGATGGCAATCAGGTATGGTTTATTTTAGGCGGAGGGGCGATTTTTGCAGCTTGGCCGCACATTTACGCAGTAAGTTTTTCGGGCTTTTATTTTGCGATGCTTTTAGTTTTACTGGCTTTAATTCTTCGTCCGGTTGGTTTTGATTTTCGTAGCAAAATTGATAATCCTATTTGGCGTAATTTTTGGGATATTTGTTTATTCATCGCTGGATTTGTTCCTTCCCTTGTATTTGGAGTGGCAATTGGCAATGTTTTAAGTGGCGTTGATTTTTCATTTAATGAATTTATGGTCATTGATAATCAAATAAAATTCTTTTCATTATTTACGCCATTTTCATTGCTTTGTGGAATTTTAAGCGTTGTTATTCTTACTACTCAAGGTGCTTGCTACTTGGCAATAAAGACTGAAAATGAAATACAAATGCGCGTCGTAAAATTATTAAAAATTTTACCAATCATCGCCATTATCCTTTATGCAATTGGTGGATATTTTATTTCAACAATGGATGGCTATCAACTTTTATCGCCAGCAAAATCTCTCGGCGATTCCAATCCGCTAAACAAACAAGTTACTAGAATTATTGGTGGTTGGTTAAATAATTATAACCAACATCCTTATTTCATTATCGCACCGTTATTAGGTTTTTTAGGAGCGATTTTTGTAGTAGTTTTTGCAATTTTAAAACAATATGGCAAAGCATTTATTTCTAGTTCATTAAGCATCCTTGGCATTATCGCTTCGGTTGGTTTAAGTATGTTTCCTTTTATCTTACCATCATCGCTAAATCCTAACGCTTCATTACTGGTTTGGGATGCATCGAGTAGTTATCACACTTTAGTGGTTATGCTCATTGCGGTGATAATTTTTATGCCGTTAATTTTACTTTACACTTCTTGGGTTTTTCATGTTTTACGTGGAAAAGTTACTAAAGAAGATGTTAAGAAAAATTCCAATTTTTTATATTAAATTTTTAAATTTTATGTGGTATTTTGCTTGGGTTTTAGGAACTGCATTAGCAGTTTGTTTCAGTATTATCAATGCCTTGTGGCACGAAATGCGCGATGATTTTAAAGAAGAAAAAGAATAAATTACCATAAAAATAATTTAATTTCAAAAAAAATCCAAAATTTTTTTTAAATTATTGCTCGTTAATTAAGTTAATAATTAATTTTATCATCACTTCCTTTTCTTTTGGATTGCTTTGTGCAACCAACAACGCCAAGGCAACCAACCCATTATCATTAATTTTTAATTCACCCGATTTTTTTAATGAATGTTTATTTTTAGCCAGAAACCAAATGAATAAAAATGCTCCGATTCTTTTATACCATTTCCACTTTTAAATGATACAATTGAATTTTTCAGATCTCGTCTTTGCGCACCTAGATCTATCTAGGCTTACGCAGACTCGCCTTTAAATTCAAATGCCTGATTTAAAATTGAAAATGGTATTATTGCCATCAGAAAATGGATGATTTTTTATCACGAAAAAAAATCAAGAAATCGTCTTTTTGAAATTTTTTTATCTCAACTTTTTATAT
>CAILUF010000182.1 GCA_903837365.1 uncultured Alphaproteobacteria bacterium
ATGCTTGCCATCAGTTGCGCACGCTGGCTCTGTAGTAAAGACAGCAATCACGCCCAGGGCTTCATAATTATTATAATAATGAAAAAAAAACTTGGAAAAATCTTCAAAATCTCATGACAAATCACAACTCCAAGTATGTGAGGACTTGGTTTTTTTAAAGATTTTATTTCGAATTTGTCGATGATTTAGCGCGACTGAAAAATTAATTCTTTATTCAAGTATTGATTTATGCAACAAGAAAAATTTGCACCAGATTTACTACAAATTCGTCATGAACTGCTTGGCGCTGTAGATAAACTAGATTTGACCAGAATTAACCAAATAATTGATTGTTCAGATAGTGAAATTATTGATGAAGAGATGTTTTTAAAAATAATTAATTCTACATTTAGTGATAAAATTTATAGAGATTTAGTATCAAAAATATTTCACAAAATAACTCTTCAGCAAAAAATTAATCTAGTTCGTTTTAGAGATGAAAATCAAAATAGTATATTTCATTTACTTAGTATTTTATTATCCGATCATAGTGTATTCAAAGAGCTTTATAAAATTCTTGAGCATATTGAAAATGAAGAAAAGTTAGCAATAATTAATCATGAAAATAATTATGGCTTATCAGTTTTAGATTTATTTGCCTCTCATGAATTTATACATGGAATCAAGATGTATCTAGATCTAATGCCAGAAGATAAAAAATTATCAATGATAAAATATCTAGAAAAATTTGCTATTTTACCACTCCATATCGCCGTAATTTATGATGATGCTAATTCTGTTAGAGAAATTTTTCATCAAGATAAGATTTGCTCCAGAGCTCAATATAAAAAAAATCCAATTTTAATCGCTTCGGCAAATAATTGCGGAAATTCATTGAGTGTTTTATTGGATTTGGGATTTGACATAAACTATCGTGAAAATGGAATTGGAGCGCTTCATTTGGCATCGCAAAAAGGCTTTGCCCAAATAATTAAAATTTTAATAGATAAAAATGCGCAGATTGATTTAGATAGCGATGAATTTATTACAACTGAATTAACTTTGGCATTAGAAAATGATTCTCTAGAGATTGCTGATATGCTTTTAAAACATGCTAATCATAGAAAAGAGGAGTATCTTTATAAAAAAAATAAATATGGTAATAACGTTCTTCAGATCATGGTTATAAAGGGTAAAGCGGAGATGGTAAATTTTTTATTAGAGCAAGTTGAGAATGTAGACGAATATCTTTTTAGTCAAAATGATAGAAATAATAATGCGTTATTTTTGGCTGTAATTTATAATAAAAACGAAATTGTAAGATATTTAATGCAACAAACTAAAGATAAGGAGCGATATTTATATATTCAAAATTTAAGCCAAAATACCGTTATTCATCTTGCAATTATAAATAAAAATAGCGAGGCAATCGATTTATTATTGCCGTTATTAAGTGGTAAAAAAGAAGAATATTTTTTTATTCAAAATAGCAATGGTAGCAATATTCTTCATCTTGCGGTAATATATAATAAATTAGAAATAGTTCATTTTTTATTTCAGCAATTATTCGAAAAAAAAGAAGAATATCTTTATGTTAAAAATGGTGAAGGTCATAATCCTTTGCATTTAGCAGTTATGTTTGAAATAGAAAGTGTTGCAGAATTTCTACTAAGTCAAGCTAAGGAAAAAGAAGAATATTTATTTTTAAAAAATAAGAATGGCGATAATTCCTTGCATCTAGCGATTACTTTTGATCTTAGGCAAATAGCTGATTTCTTATTAAATCAAGCGCAAGATAAGGAAGAATATCTTTACACGCAAAATGCTGATGGCGATAATCCAATGCATCTGGCGATAGTTGCTGGTAATTTAGATGTAGTTAATTTTCTATTAAGTCAGACGCGGGATAAAAAAAAATATCTTTATGCGCAAACTGGCGATGGTGACAATCCGCTTCATCTGGCGATAGTTGCTGATAAAATTTTTGTTTTTAATTTTTTATTAAGTCAAATTGATGATTTAGAAAGTTATATTTATGACCAAAATAGTGAAAATGATAATGCCCTTCATCTCGCTGTAAGATATTTACAAATTGAGATGGTAAAAATTTTGTTGAGCAAAGTAGAAAAAAAAGAAGAATATATTTTGATGCAGGGCTATCAAGGTAATAATATTTTGCATTATGCAGTTCTAAGTAACGGATTAAATATTGTTCAAATGATATCTGCCATTACCTCAATAGAATTGGCATCTATTCAAAAAAATATTTTAAATATTAATCCAATTGAATTGGCGATTATAAATGGAAAGTTGGATTTTATAAAATTTTTTTATGATTGTGATTTACTTAAACATGCTCAAGAGATTGAAAATGTAAATGGAGAGGTAATGAAATTTATCAAATTTCTCACTGAAAATTACAGTCATCAAATAAAAGATAAAATTACCTTGGCTTATCAAGAATTTTTTAAATTAAATGATATTGAATTTATTGGAAAAATTAGCGATGATGAATTAAATTTTTCAACTTTTGCTTTAATAAGTCGTTTTATTTTTGAAAATACTTTTGAGCGAGGAGGAATTGAGGAGATTGTAGAAAAAGTAATTCCCATAATAGATTATATTTTTGAAAATCCCCAAAGCCTTGAATCATTTGACAAAATATCAAAAGATTTTTTGGCGAATTGCGTTAATCAACCCGTTAAGGGTTTTACGGTAATTGCCAATATGGTGGAAATGGCTACTCAAGAAGATATGTTTAAAAAATTAAAAATTGCCAAAAGAATCCAAGCTATCGAAGCATTAAATAGTAAGGTTATCGATATTCCAGAATTACCTGCAAATCTCCAAGTTAGTTTGGGTAATTTAATGCTTAAAGAAATTCATGAATTATTAATTGAAAGAAAGGAGATTGAGGATAAATGGTTAGGAGTTCCAACTGAAATATCCCAATCGATTAATTTATCAAAATATAGCAATTCCAAAATTAGAGAAGAAATCTATAAAGTTGTGTTAGAAATTTTAAAACAACCAATTGATGAAAATTTCGCGCAATCAGTATGTGAGGGTTGTATAGGCGATATTTCAAGGCAATTCTGGGCAAATATAACAATGCCTAAAGAGCAATATCACGAATTGCTCATTGCGGTTAGAATTGCTAAAGAAAAATATTTAGAAGATTTTGACCCAGAAAAATTAGCAGAAATTCATGAAGTTTCGGAACGTCAAACTCAAAAAATGATTGATATGACAAAAGAAATTACCATTAAAAAACTTTCACTTAAAATGCCTAGTTCTGATCCGCAAGGAAGAGATTTTTCAAGTCTCGATAATTCTAAATTGCAAAAAAATTCCTTAGGAATTAGTTAGATAAAAAGAGGATAATTGTAATGGCGGGAGTGACGAGACTTGAACTCGCGACCTCTTGCGTGACAGGCAAGCGCTCTAACCAACTGAGCTACACCACCAAAGGGAAGAAAAATTGA
>CAILUF010000183.1 GCA_903837365.1 uncultured Alphaproteobacteria bacterium
GATATAGAAAAGACAATGGAGACTTTTGATAAAAAAGATGGATTTAGCAAAGATCAAACGGATGAAAAAGTTTTAAAGATAATAGAAGCCTCGATCAAAAATCATTATTTCACAAAATGCATTGAGAAGAATTTGCAGTTAATTTTTTGTAACGATGATAATTCCTGCAATAAAGAATGTGAAAAATTTGAAGTAAAAAATAACTACAAAATATTTTTAGAATCGCTACAAACAATCTTATCAAAAAGATCAAATAATTACCCAAAACAAGTAAATTTATTTACCACCAACATTGATATTTTTCTTGATTTAGCACTAGAAGAATACTCGCTAAGCTTTAATGACGGCTTTTTTGGTAGGATGAACCCGAAGTTTGGAACGGAAAATTTTCATAATATAATCAACAAGGTTTCAAGTCATTATGATTACCAATCAACCCTGCCTTTGTTTAATTTGTTTAAGTTGCATGGAAGCCTGAATTGGAAATATGAAAATGAAAAAATTTATTATGATAACAAGTTAAGCGTGGTTGAAGAATTAAAAGAATGCAATTTAACAAAAGAAAATTTGGTTGAATGCTTTGATGAAAATGGAAAATTCTTAAGCAAAAAAGACAGTAAAGATCATGGTTTTGCAAAGATTTATACAGAAGCAGAGAAAATTGAAGATAGCGATTCAGAAATAGAAAAATTCATTACATCTTATGATAAGCTTGTAATGATTAACCCCAATAAAGACAAGTTCAAAGACACAACTCTTAAACTTCATTATTATGAATTATTAAGAATGTTTTCTAACAATATTGACAAAGAAAACGCTGTTTTATTTGTTTTGGGATTTTCTTTTGCCGATGAGCATATTTGTGAAATTGTGAATAGAGCAATAAAATCAAACCCAACATTGTTGGTGGTAATTTTTGCTTTTAGTAAAAATGAAGAAGAGAGAATAAGTAATCTAATAAACGGTCAAAATGTTGTTTTTGTAAGCAGAGAGAACGAAAAAGAAAAATTCGACCTTGAGACAATTAACAAAAACTTTTTTGAGAAAAAAGCTGAAAACCTAAAAAAACCAAAAAACGCAAAAGAAGATTCTCGTGCTTTAGAAAAAGCTAAAATTAAAGAAAATTCCGACACTAAAACAGGTGGTGAAGATGGAAAATAATCCAGCTTTATATATCGGAAAAGTTGAGGCAGTTCGTGGAAGGTCGGTTGAAATCAATGTTCATAAATCAAAAAATTCACCGCATTTAATTTTTAACGGTAAAATCATCAAAGGCGTTTCGGTTGGCAGCTATGTTAAAATTTGCAAAGGCTTTCAGGAGCTTATTGGCAAAGTTGATGAAGAATTCATAACTGAAAATAAGCTAATTTCTCAAAAAGATTACAAGCAGGAAAAAGAAAGAATTAAAAGAATTTTAAAACTTAGTTTGGTTGGTTATTTTGAAAATGGCAATTTTAAGCAAGGTGTCAAAGAACTACCATTGCTTGATAATGAAGCATTTCTTTTGGAAGAAGATGAATTTAATGCTGTTCATAATTTTATTAAAAAATTTTCTGATGAGAACGGAGAGAAAAAGCTGGATACAGCATTAAAAATTGGCGTTTTATCAAATGAAAAAGGACTGCCAATCAAAATCGGAGTTAACAGCTTATTTGCCAGTCATATTGGAATTTTTGGCAATACAGGAAGTGGAAAATCTTATACTTTGGCCAGTTTGTATCATCGTTTATTTGAGGAGTATAGTGGTAATGATGAATTTAAAAAGAATGCCAAGTTTCTTTTGATTGATTTTAATGGCGAATATTCTGGAGAGGCTATCTTAAAAGATAAGCATGTTTGCAGACTTACAACCCATAAAGAATTAGATAAAATAACGGATAGTGAAAAATTGCCCATAGGAAGTAAGATTTTAGAAGACTTAGAGCTGCTTTCTATAATAGCTGATGCAACTGAAAAAACTCAAAAACCTTTTTTGAAGAATGTGATAAAACTTTATAAAAAAGTTTATGAAAAAGATTCTAAAGTTAATTATTTTAAAAGAATTTTAAAAAATAATTTTGTTAAAATTTTAACCAATAGCGATAAAGATAAGGTTAATGATATTTTGGAATATTTTTTCTCAATTCTTGATGAATCTTTAAGCAAAAACTCTAAAGAAATATTTATCTCGGAAGTTGCTTGGGAAGGCAATTACAATCAAAAATCTTTTTATAAAATTGGTCGCACAAAAGATGGAAAGCCTGATAAAACTCAAATTACAAAAGAAGAAATAGAGACACTGGAAACTTATAAGAAAATTAACGAGTATAATTTTCCTTCAAATAAAATCGATGAATTCATCCATTTTTCATATACTCAAGTTATTCAAGAATTATTGATTAATAAAATTAATGATACTCACGTTGCGCCAGTAATTAATAGACTTAGAGGAGAATCAGCCGACCTTCAAAAGGTTATAAATTTCAAAGAAACCAAATCTATATTTGCAGATAATAAAAATTTTGCCGTAATTGATCTTAATGAGGTGAATCAGAATATTAAAAAAAAGATCCCGCTACTTATTTCTCAAATAGAATATCAAAATCATAAAATTGATAGAAAGAATAACAAGGAAAAATACCTCAATATCATAATTGACGAAGCTCACAACATACTGTCTTACGACTCCAAAAGAGAGAGTGAAACTTGGAAAGATTATCGCCTAGAAACTTTTGAAGAAATAATCAAAGAAGGTAGAAAATTTGGAGTTTTTCTAACAATTGCCAGTCAAAGACCATCTGACATTTCAGACACTATAATTTCTCAATTGCATAATTATTTTTTGCATAGGCTTGTAAACGAAAAAGACATTCTGGCAATTGGCAGAACTGTTTCTTATTTGGATAAAATTTCTTTTGAATCACTGCCAATTCTTCCAACTGGATCTTGCGTTTTGGCTGGGTTAAGTGCGCAAATCCCTGTTATTATTGATGTTGATAAAATTAAAGAGGATTTTGAACCAGATAATAAAACAATAATACCAACTAATTATTGGGGAAAACCTAAAATTTAAAATTTGTAAATTTCCAAAAATCATAAATTTTAAAAGTAGGTAAGATAACTCATGTTATCTCACTTGATGGAAGAAGATGTCCATTAAATTCACAAGCAAATATAAAATTGCTTAGCTTTGAAGCTAATGACACTTCCACGGATACTGACGTGATTCCAAACGAAGGAACCCAAGAAAATCCACTTCGTCAAAATCTTGAATGGATAATTATAAAACCAAAGAATGCGGTCCATCAATGCTA
>CAILUF010000184.1 GCA_903837365.1 uncultured Alphaproteobacteria bacterium
ATAAACCCTTAGGAACTATTGGATCAATGGCTTTACATAAAAATTATTTACATAATGATTTATTGGTTTTAAATGCTGATATTTTAACCAATATTGATTTTGAAGATTTTTTTATTTCATATCAAAAAAATAACAGCGATATGGCAGTTGGAGCATTTAATGTTAAAATCGATATTCCTTACGCAGTCATGGAAACTAAAGGAGAAATTATTAAATCTTTTGTTGAAAAACCTTCCTATATTTATCATTCAAATGCCGGAATTTATCTCGTAAAAGAAAAATATGTTAAACAAATTCCTGCAAATAAAGCTTTTGATGCTATTGACTTAATAGCTGACTTAATTAAAAATGAAAAAATTGTTAGCCATTTTCCAATTAGGGGTTATTGGCTTGACATTGGTAATTTACAAAATTATAAAAAAGCACAAGAAGATATAGGACATATTAAATTTGATTAGAATTAAACAATAACTATTTATAATGATTAATAATAAAAAAATCTTAGCAATAATACCAGCAAGAGGTGGAAGCAAAGGTTTACCCAATAAAAATATTAAACTTCTTCTTAATAAACCATTAATTGCTTGGACAATTGAACAAGCCAAAAATAGTAAGTTTATTGATGAAATTCATGTTTCAACTGATTCTCCAAATATCGCTAAAATATCTGAGGAATATGGCATTAAAGTTCCCAGTCTTCGTCCCGAAATCCTTGCTCAAGATAACTCTTCAAGTGCTGATGTTGTTGATTATATAATAAAAAAATATGAAGAACAAAATCAATTTTTTGATTATATTATTTTACTTGAGCCAACATCGCCCTTAAGAAAAAAAAATGATATCGATAATGCCATTGAAAAAATTAGCCTAAATCCAAAAGCCCATGGGATTGTAAGTGTTGGAAAAGTTAATCTTGAACATCCTTCTATCGTAAAAAAAATTAATGAAAATAATTTTCTTGATCCTTATATTAAATCATCGAAAAAAATTTCTCAAAGACAGCAACTAGATAATGCCTACTTTCCATATGGCGTTTTATATTTAATCAAAACCAAATATTTTAAAAAATATCATAGTTTTTATACAAAAAAAATTATTCCCTTTTTAATTGATCGATGGCAAAATTATGAAATCGATGATATTTTTGATTTTATTTGTACTGAAAATATTGTAAAATTTAATTTAGATAAATTATGAAATTTTTAGTTATAGGACTTGGTTCAATGGGCAAGAGAAGAATTAGGTGCCTTAAAGCTTTAGAATACTTTGATATTACTGGATTTGATAATAATAAAGATAGAACAAATGAGGCAAAAGATAAATACCAAATTAATGTCATCAATTCATTAGATGACATTGACTTTAAAAAGTTTAATGCCGTAATCATATCAACACCTCCCGATATTCACACAAAGTTCGCAAAAATTGCAATAGAAAATAATTTACCTTGCTTTATCGAAGCTAGTGTTGTTTTAAATGAAGTTAATGAGTTAAAAAATTTTAATAGTAAAAATATATTTATTGCGCCTTCATGCACTCTAAAATTTCATCCGGTTATAAAGCAATTTAAAGAAATAATTACTAGTAAAAAATTTGGCAAAATTACCAATTTTTCTTATCATTCAGGTCAATATTTGCCTGATTGGCATCCTTGGGAAAATGTTAAGGATTATTATGTTTCAAACAGAATAACTGGTGGCGCAAGGGAAATTGTTCCATTTGAATTAACATGGTTATGCGATTTAGTTGGCTTTCCAATCAAGTGTAACGGTGTTTTTAATAAAACCATAGATTGCCATGCTGACATTGAAGATAGTTATTCTTTAAGTTTAAAATATCATGATAAAGTTGGCAATATGATAGTAGATGTTGCTTCAAGATTCGCTACGCGTTCTGTGATTATAAATTTTGAATTAGCTCAAATTCGCTGGAATTGGGAAGATAATTTTTACAAAATATTTGAAGTTAGTAAAAATAGTTGGGATATTTATAATATAATAAAAACTAACCATGAAGATGGTTATAATCCAAATATAATTGAAGAAATGTATATTGATGAAATTAAGTCCTTTATTGAAGGAATAAAAGATCCTAATAATTTTCCCAACAATCTGGAAGATGATTTAAGAATTTTAAAAATTCTTGAAGAAGTTGAAAATTCTGACGGAGGATTTAACAAATGAATTATAGTCAAAGATTAAATAAAGTTATACCCGGAGGAGCTCATACTTATAGCAGGGGTGATGATCAATATCCTAGTAACGCGCCACAAATTTTCAAAAATAGTAAAGGGGTTTACGCTTATACTCCAGAAAAAAATAAATTTCTTGATTACGGCATGGGGCTTAGAGCAGTAACAATAGGATACGCTAATAAAAAAATTAATAATGCCGCAATCAAGCAAATAAAAAATGGTAATACTCAAACTCGTCCATCGCTTGTTGAGCTTGAAGCTGCTGAGTTGCTGGTTGATTTAATACCAAGCGCAGAAATGGTTAAATTTTCTAAAAATGGTTCAACTGTAACCTCGGCTGCAGTAAAAATTGCGAGAGCTTATACGGGGAAAAAATATATTATTCGCTGTCTTGATCATCCATTTTTTTCTTATGATGATTGGTTTATAGGTGATACTGATATCAAAAGAGGAATTCCCGAAGAATATGCTAAACTCACATTAAATTTTCCATTTAATGATTCTGTGGCTTTAGAAAAACTTTTTGATAAATATCATAATCAAATTGCCGGAGTAATTCTTGAACCATCAACCATGGGCCATCCCAAAGAAGGTTTTCTCGAAGCGGTAAAGAAAATATGCCATAAAAATAATGCTTTATTTATCCTTGATGAAATGATTACTGGGTTTAGATGGCATCTTCAAGGAGCGCAAACTTTATACAATATTGAACCTGATTTATCAACCTTTGGTAAAGGTATGGCTAATGGCTTCTCGGTTTCAGCATTAACTGGAAAAAGAGAATTTATGGAGATTGGTGGAATAAAAAAATTAGGATCTGAAAGAGTTTTTTTAACCTCGTCAACTCATGGAGCTGAAATGTCGAGCTTAGGTGCATTTATTGCAACAATTGATTTTTATAAAAAGAAAAATGTTATTAAACATATTTGGGATTTCGGCACGAAATTAATTACGCAAAGCAATCAAATTGCTGATAATTTAGGAATTAGCGAATATTTTTCTTTATCTGGCGTACCTTGTTCACCAGTGTTTACAACTCGCGATTCAAATAAAAAAATTTCATTGCCCTTTAGAACTCTTTTTTTACAAGAGATGATTAAAAATAAAGTCTTAATGCCTTGTATTGCCTTAGCTTATGAGCATAAAGATCGTGAAATGAAGTTTACATTAAATGCCATTGAAAAATCATTATTAGTTTACAAAAAAGCTTTAGAAGATGGATATCAAAAATATCTAGTAGGAGAAGTTATAAAACCAGTCTTTAGAAAATATAACTAGCCATGAAAATATCTTTAGTTTCATTAAATCAAGTCTGGCAAAATAAAGAAAAAAACCTTCAAAAAATTACCAAAATAATTAAATATGCTTCGCAAAATAAAGTCGAATTAATTGCCTTTCCTGAGATGACTCTCACAGGTTTTAGTAACGATGTTTCGTTATTAAGCGAAGATGAAAAAGATAGTTTTTCCATTAAATCATTTAGCAATCTTGCAAAAAATTATAATATTGCAATAATTTTTGGGATGATCTCCAGCCATGGCAATAAAGGATTAAACCGATCATTAATGATCGATAAAAATGGTAAAATTATTGGCAATTATACCAAAATTCATCCCTTTTCATTTTCAAATGAAGATAAGTTTTTTATTTCAGGAGAAGATTTATGTATTATTGATTTTCATGAATTTAAAATAGGATTAACTATTTGTTATGATTTAAGATTTCCTGAATTATATTCTGCTTTAGGAAAAAATTGCCATATTATTTTTAACATTGCCAATTGGCCAAAAAAAAGAATTGATCATTGGCAAACTCTTCTCAAATCTAGAGCTATTGAAAATCAAATATTTATAGCTGGAGTTAATAGAAAAGGCGTTGATGGCAATAATCTTCAATATCAAGAAAGTAGTTATTGCTTTGATCCAAGTGGCAAAAAAATTAATAAAAAATTAAGTTTTTCGCAAAAAATTTTTGAAATTAATTTTGAAGATATTGAAAATTATAAAAAAAATTTCAATTCCGTTAAAGACAGAAAAAATATTTTATATAAAAATTTTTTATGATTTTAGAAAACAAAAAAATATCATCCAATATACAACTTTATCACTACTCATTAATTGATCCGCAAGAGATATGTGAGCAATATATAAAATGGCTCAATGATACTGAAATTGCAAAATTAATTGCCCTACCAAATCAACAAATTAAAGATAAAAATTTTATTTTAGAATCGTTTCAAAGATTTACACAAAAAAATTGCATTGGTTTTTTTATAAAAGATTTAACTCATAATTTATTTATAGGAACTTGCAAAATTGATAAAATTGATTTAATTAATAAATCATGTGAAATTGGCATAATGATTGGAGAAAAACAGTTTTATGGCAAAGGAATATCTAAAATTGTTTTTGCAATTATTTTGGATTATGTTTTTAATATACTTAAATTTCATAGAATTTGGGGGGGATGTTTATCAATAAATATACCCATGAATAAAACATTTAAAAGTCTTGGTTTTAGAAATGAAGGAATCATCAAGGATGCCATATTAATTAACGATAAGTATTTTGATAATTATCTTTATGCCATCCTAATAGACGAGTATAATCCTTTAAAAAATAACCCTTAAATTCATTTATTAATTTAATAAATTTTCCAATAAATTTTTTTACCAAATATGCTTAATAATAAAATTATCATCATTACTGGGGGAAGTGGTTTAATAGGTAAAGAAATCATTAAAGATATCACTAAAAAAAATGGTATCGCAATTAATGCCGAAATAAATCTTAAAACCAATCTAGATCTTAATGAAATTCAATGCGATATCACCAGCGAGGATTCAGTAAATTCAATGCTTGAAATAGTGTTAAATAAATATCACAAAATTGAAGGCTTTGTAAATAATGCCTATCCAAGAACTAGCGATTGGGGTGATAAATTTGAAAATATAAAATATAGCTCATGGCAAAAAAATGTTGATTTGCAAATGAATAGTGTTTTTCTAAATTGTCAAAAGGTCTTAAAAATTATGAAGAATCAGCAATATGGCTCTATTGTAAATATCGCTTCGATATATGGATGCGTTGGAGCTGATTTTTCAATTTATCAAGATACCGAGATGAGCAATCCCGCACCTTACTCCGCAATCAAAGGAGGGGTCATCAATTTTTCTAGATATCTCGCATCTTTATATGGCAAAGAAAATATTCGCATTAATTGCGTTTCACCGGGTGGAGTTTTCGATAATCAACATCCAGTTTTTATTAAAAATTATGAAAATAAAGTTCCATTAAAAAGAATGGCAAAAAATTTTGAAATCGCTCCAGCGGTTTCATTTCTTCTAAGCGATGAAGCTTCATATATAACGGGACATAATTTAATTGTTGATGGTGGTTGGACAGCGATATAGATTTATATTTTTAGATTTTTTCAATTAAATTAGTTGTAGTTTTAGATGTTAAAAATATTGTATCACAGCCTGCTAATTTTAAAGAACTTGGAAGGCCTATGCATCTCATAACATGACCTG
>CAILUF010000185.1 GCA_903837365.1 uncultured Alphaproteobacteria bacterium
ATTGGCATTTGCTGAACCCATTGCAAACTCGTCCATATTGGTTTTGCCAAGAAACACCGAACCAGCGTCAAGAAGTTTTTGACTTACTGTTGATTCATAAGTTGGTATAAAATTCTCAAGCATTTTCGAAGCGCAAGTGGTGCGAATATTTTTGGTACAAAATAAATCTTTTATCGCTAACGGAATTCCTTCTAATTCGCCCATTTTACCTGCAGAAATATTGGCATCGCTTTCTTTAGCTCTAGCAATTGCGTAATCAAAAGTTTCGGTAATAAAAGCATTGAGATGGCGATTATTTTCAATATTTTTAATATAGGCTTGCGTTAATTCGCTCGCGCTAAATTGTTTTTTTCTTAGAGCCTCAAGGCTTTCAAATATTGATAATTTTGTAATATCCATAATTAAGATAAATATAAGTTATTTAAAAGGAATAATTATTGCGCTTCTTCAATAGCATTCAACAATTCTTCTTTACTTAAAAGTTCGCTGGTTAAAATTCCTTCCTTGGCATTAGGACCATAGACTACGTTGAAAGGAATGGCAAAGCGATTAAACTTTTTCATATAGTCCATGATTTGTTCATTAGGAGATGTTAAATCACCGCGCAAACCGATTATTTCACCATTTTTTAATTTGTCGATAATTTCTTTGCTCTTTAAAATTCGCAATTTATTAAATTTGCAAGTTATGCACCAATCAGCAGTTACGTCAACTAAAATTACTTTGTCTTGAATCATTAAATCTTCTAAAGTTTTTTCGCTAAATTCAATCCACAGTGAATCATATTCGGCTTTGATATTATCTTGTTTTTCTTTATATTCGAAGGGCAAAGTAAAGCTTAAAAAAATTAAACAGCTAATGAAAATAATTTTTTTAATTTTACCTTTGGTGTTTAAAAAAGCAAAAATTCCGATCGATAAAAATGCAATTATGTATGCAGGAATTGCGCCAATATTTTTGGAAAGAATGTAAATTAGCCAAATGATTGTTGCCATCAAAAATCCTGCCATTAGCTGTTTAATGCGATACATCCATTGCCCAGGTTTTGGCAATTTTAATGACATGTGTGGTGAAAAAATTAGGATCAAATAAGGCATGGCAAAACCAATTCCAATGACAAAAAAAATGAGCAAAATAGTCAGTGAATTTTGAGTTAGAGCAAATGAAATCGCTGACCCAAGAAATGGTGCAGAGCAGGGTGTAGCAAGCAACACGGCCAATATTCCTGAAAGAAAATTAGGAATAAAAATATTTTTCTTTAATTCGCCTTTATAAATTGTTTTAGCTAGCGATGTTGCGATCAATTGATTGTAGTTGATTGAAAAAACATCAAGAAATTCAGCGGTAAAAAATATTAAAACAATGATGATAAAAATTATGAAATAAGGATTTTGGAATTGCAATCCCCAGCCTAGAGAATTTCCTGTCAATTTCATAATTATAGCCATTAGGGCTAGGATTACAAAGCATGATAAAATTCCCAAAAAGGTTGATAAAAAAGCTAAGCGAATTTTTTTAAGCGATGTTTGGGAATGATTAATTACCGAAATTAATTTAATGGAAATTACTGGTAATACACAAGGCATAACGTTGAGAATTAAGCCTCCAATAAAGGCAAAAAATAAAATTAATAATAATGGTTTATTGCTAACTATTGTTGATTGTTGATGTTTATTATTGGTTTCTATTTTTTCTAGTCCAAGATCTTGATCATAAAATTTTTGAATTAGGTGAAGTGATTTTTGATCAATTTTATCATCAAAATCTAAGGAGAATTCTTGCTCATGAGGAATGCAAACATCATTGCAATAAGCAAAGTTTAATTTTAATTTTAAGTTATTTTGAATTTTTAATTCATTTAATTCGAGACTAAAAGGAATCAAAACTTCATGTTTGTAATAGGAATATTTCATGATTTCTTTGCCGATTTTTTCTTCGCCAATTTCAGGTTTTGGAAAGAAAACTTCATGAATTTTATAGCTATCTGATCCTTTAAAATCAAGGCTTGGAGGCATTCCTATACCATCAACATCCTTGCCATAAATTTTCCAGCCATCTTTGATTTTAAAATGAATTGCACCAATAATTTTTTTATCATTTTGTTTTTGATATGTGCTGATTATTAATCGATTTTCAATGGCATCATTTTTGGTTTTCTGCCAAGGAGTGGTTGCGCAAAAACCTTTTTGAGCTAGAAAAATAAGGATAAAAAAGCTTAATAAAAAAATTATTATTTTGCTTGTTGAAAAACTTGGTTTTATAAATAACATATGTTGGCGCTAAACCAAAGCCTGCATTACTTAAAGATCTTGAAAGTTACATTAAGTAATATTTAATATAACAAATTAAAGGCTTATATGAGTGATCA
>CAILUF010000186.1 GCA_903837365.1 uncultured Alphaproteobacteria bacterium
TAGTAGATTATAAAATTTATTTAAACTAAATTTACGTTCAAAATAAATTTTAATATCATTTAGAAAAATTCGTTAGAATTTGACAAGCTTGATAAAAAAGAAATGAATTTTTTATTAATTCATTTTAATTTTAGAATTTACAAATTTAAATTTAACAAACAAATATTAATCTTTAATTTAATGAGGCAACAAATTATGAAACTCAATAACTCAACAAAACAAGTAAAAAATTTACTTTTACTGGCAACATTCACGGTTGCAGCTCTAACTAATGTTGATGCATTAGCCCAAGGTGGAGGTAGCTATTCAGACGTTACTGCAAACGTTTCTTCAAACGCTCTTACTACAGCAATGTGTAATATCATGAGGATTACAACTGGAAATGCGGGTAAAGCATTTGCTGCATTTGCAATCGTTTCTGTAGGTATTGGTTTCTTTACTGGTAAAGTTTCTTGGGGTTTGATGGTCGGTGTTGCCGCAGGTATTGCCGCAATGTTTGGAGCGCCTCAAATCGTTGCCGCAATCTCAGGAGTATCAGCAGTTGATTGCAAATAAGTTTAATTAGTTATTAATTAAACTTAATATTTTTAAGCTATGCATAACGTACTTTTTTTATCATTAGTAATTCTAATTAGCTTTATAAATGAAGCGCTCGCCCAGGGCGCTGGAGTTTATTCAGCGACAACTGCAAATATCAGTGGTAACATTCTTACTACTGCGATGTGCAATATAATTAGAATTACAACTGGAAACGCTGGAAAAGCATTTGCTGCATTTGCAATTATTTCAGTTGGAATTGGCTTTTTCACCGGTAAAGTTTCTTGGGGTTTGATGGTCGGTGTTGCTGCAGGTATTGCCGCAATGTTTGGAGCTCCTCAGATAGTTGCTGCAATATCCGGTGTTAGTGCGGTTGATTGCAAATAAAATCTTGCAATTTTGATTAAAATAAGCCATATCAATAAAAACTCATAGCAAAAAAATTATTCTAAATATTTCTTTACTTGTTAAGTTAAGTGGTTAAAATTTTCTAAAATTTTAGCCAAAATTGCGAAAATAATTTGATTATAAAATATTTTAAATTGAAATTGTGAAAGTAAACTTAGAAATCATAAGTTTACAAATCTTGATTAGATAGCAAGCTTTAGCTTAGTAGTTTAAAAAAATTAGAGCTAAACTTTTAAAAGTGAATTAATAAGAAGTTTTCCAAAAATAGGCCTAAAAGCTATAGCGTTGTTAATTAATGTTAGCTTTTGTTGATTATCCCTAAATTATTTATTTATGACTAGAAAATGTGATTTACTAAATGTTAAACCAATGAGTGGAAATAAAGTTTCTCACTCAAATCGTAAATCGAGAAGAAGATTTCTTCCCAATCTTCGCGAATTATCATTTAGAAGCGATACACTTGGCGTTGATGTAAATCTTCGCGTAAGCACTTCAACATTGAGAACGATCAATAAATTTGGCAATATCGATAATTTTTTAGTAAATTATCGCTTTAACAAAATGTCTGATCTAGCAAAAAAAATAAGAACTAAAATTAAGAAGAAGCTTATTGCTCAAAATAAATTACAAGAAATTGAAATCAATAATAGTAAAAAAGCTAAAAAAGCTAATAAAGCATAATTAATTTTTTTATAAAAACTTATTGATTTCAAAATTTTATTATTAAGAATTGTTGATAATTAAAATTTTAACAAATCTTATAAATGCCCAAAAGAATTAGTGTTTTAAGACAAAATAAACTACCAATCATTGAAATAAATAGTTGCTATCCTTGCGAATATTATAATGACGATTCCCTTCTAAAAAATCTATCGCTTGAAAATAATTTTGGAATTAAATTAAATAATCTAAACTCAATTGATCTGGAGTTCTTTTTTAAAGATATCAATAAAAGTGATGACTGCTTAATGGGCTTAAATACCCTGATCATTGATAGCGAATTAAATAGCTTTACATTAGAGAAGCTAGCCCAAAATTTACCAAAAATAGCTGGCCTGCAAAAGCTTAATTTGTTATCACTTAAAACCAATATTCAATTTTCGAAATTTATTAAATTTCTGTCGCAACAAACCTTCCAAAAAAAAATAAACTTTATTCACAATTCAGAATATAAAGAAATTGTAAATTACAATTATTCAAATTCAGATAATGAATTAAAAATAATTTGCGCTGATAATTTAGATTTTCAGTCGATAGATTTTTATAAATTTATTTATAAGCAATTATCCCTAAATCCGATATCAATTAGAGGTGAAAACGCCAATAAAAATTTGGGAAATTTACCACTTTTACATATGAATTTTAGTGGAATTAATTTCAATAGAAATTTATCAGAAAGCCCGTCTGCAGAAGATTTGCCATATTTTACCGGTTCGCAAAATATAATTGCGCAAAGAGATAAAAATTTTGAAAATAATAAATCGATTTCAAGCGATCTCAAAAATAATATTTTGAAAGTTAATCCAAAAAATAAAGATGAGTTTTTTGCCCAAAAATGCGCTATGAAATTTGCAGAAAACATTCCGCAAGAACGATTTAAATTATTGAATAATTTTCAAATTAAATATATCTAAAATTAACCAATATATCTAATTTAAGTTATGGTAAATTTACTTGCAAAAATTAAGGAAAAAAATAAAATAAACGTTGATTAAATTTTTAAGGATCTCGGTCTTTGTAAATCATGGCTTGATTTTTTTGAAGAAAACTTTGCCTTTAAATTTAAAGTCTAGTTCAAATAAAAAATACTAACAACAAGTAGTAATAATTAAAAATATTAGAAAATATGACAAAGCAACAAAACAACTTTGATTATGACGTAGTCTATATCGGTGGAGGTCCAGGTGGATATGTTGGCTCAATTCGCTCTGCGCAACTTGGTTTTAAAGTGGCATGTGTTGAAAAAAGAAAAAATTTAGGAGGAACTTGTTTAAATGTTGGCTGTATTCCATCCAAAGCTTTATTAGAAATATCTCATAAATTTCACGATGCTAATCATAATTTTGAAAAGTTTGGAATTACTATTTCAAAACCTGAAATTGATGTTAAAAAATTTATTGAAAATAAAAATGAAATTGTTGCTGGATTGGCTACTGGTATTGCTGGTTTATTCAAGAAAAATAAAATTACTCATTTATTTGGAGAGGGGAAATTTATCGATAAAAATAATTTAGAAATTACTAGCGAAGATGGAATTAAACAAAAAATTTCTGCACAAAAATTTGTTATCGCAACCGGTTCAAAAGTTGCCAATTTAAACAATGTTGAAATTGATGAAAAAATAATTATTTCTTCAACTGGTGCGCTTGATTTAAACAGAGTTCCGCAAAAAATGATTGTTATTGGTGCGGGAGTTATAGGTCTTGAGCTTGGATCGGTCTGGTCAAGGCTTGGTGCTGAGGTTGAAGTTATCGAATATCTAGATAAAATTACTCCCACAATGGATAATGAAATTTCAAAAAATTTCCAACGCATTCTTGAAAAGCAAGGAATAAAATTCCGACTTTCAAGCAAAGTTTTAAGCGTTAAAAAAGATAAAAAAGGTGCGCTTGTTGAGGTTGAAGCTTTAAAGGATAATTCAAAAGAAATAATTTCGGCAGACATAGTTTTGGTTGCAATTGGACGCGTTCCAAATACTCAAAATTTAGGTTTAGAAAATCTTGGCATTAAAACAAATGCTCGTGGATTTATTGAAAATAATCATTTAAAAACTAATGTTGAAAATATTTATGTAATTGGCGATGTTACTACGGGACCAATGCTTGCGCATAAAGCTGAAGATGAAGGAATGGCGGTTGCCGAGATCATTGCCAATCAAGCTGGACATGTTAATTACGAAGCAATTCCTAACGTTATTTACACCTTCCCAGAGGTTGCTAGCGTAGGAAAGACAGAGGAGGAGTTAAAGGCTCAAAATATTGCATACAAAATCGGTAAATTTATGATGATGGCAAATTCTCGAGCTCGTGCAACTTTTGATGAGCAGGGATTTGTGAAGATTTTATCATGCGCGAAAACCGATCGAGTTTTGGGTGCTCATATAATTTCACGCGAAGCTGGTAATATGATTCATGAGGTTGTGATGGTGATGGAATTTGGTGGTAGCGCTGAGGATATCGCTCGTACATGTCATGCTCATCCAACCTACAATGAGGCGATTAAAGAGGCTGCACTTGCGGTCGATAAAAGATCAATCCATTCATAGAAATTGATTTATTTTTAAACTACAAAATTGGATTTTTAAGGACTGAATTTTTTTGGAATTTCATTTGGATGTAACTAA
>CAILUF010000187.1 GCA_903837365.1 uncultured Alphaproteobacteria bacterium
AAATAAAATATTAATTTATGCCAAGAATTGTTGAGAAATCATTATTATCAGTAGGAAGTAATAATTATAAATATTATTCAATTACAAACTACGCTAAAAAAATTAATGCCGATATCTCCAAACTTCCCTTTAGTTTGAAGATTCTATTGGAAAATATGCTACGAATTTATGAAGATGAAAATCTTTTACGTGAGCATGTTGAAGCCTTAATTAATTCGGTTAAAGATGCTAATAATCGTATTGAAATTGCTTTTACGCCAGCAAGAGTTTTGATGCAAGATTTTACTGGAGTTCCTGCGGTTGTAGATTTAGCAACGATGCGCGACGCCGTAAAAAAACTTAATAAAGATCCAAAAAAAATTAATCCACTTGTGCCAGTAGATTTGGTAATTGATCATTCAGTGCAAGTTGATTTTTTTGGTGATGACAAAGCTTTCGAAAAAAACGTCGCACTTGAATTTGAAAGGAATTATGAGCGTTATGAATTTTTAAAATGGGCGCAAGAATCATTTACAAATTTCCGCGTTGTTCCACCAAATACCGGAATTTGTCACCAAGTTAATCTAGAAAATTTAGCAAAAGTTGTTTGGAGTCAAGAAGAGCAGGGCGAAGCAATTGCTTACTTTGATACCGTAGTTGGAACGGATAGCCATACCACAATGATTAACGGTTTGGGAGTTTTAGGTTGGGGAGTTGGTGGTATTGAAGCCGAAGCAGGAATGCTTGGGCAACCCAGCTCGATGCTAATCCCCGAAGTTATCGGTTTTAAATTAATTAATTCACTTCGCGCAGGAATTACTGCTACTGATCTAGTTTTAACGATAACGCAAATGCTTCGCAAAAGAGGCGTGGTTGGAAAATTTGTTGAATTTTTCGGTCCTGGAGTTGCAAATTTATCTTTGGCAAATCGTGCTACAATTGCCAATATGGCTCCCGAATATGGCGCAACTTGTGGAATTTTTCCAATTGATAAAATTACTTTAGATTATCTGCATCTTACGGGTCGTAGCGAAGAAAATATTGCTTTGGTTGAAAAATATGCTAAAGCGCAGGGTGTTTTTTGCGACTCAGTTTTTCGTGATGATCAAAATCAAGTGCAATTTGGCGATGTCTTGGAACTTGATTTGTCAACGGTGGTTCCGTCAATTGCTGGACCAAAACGTCCACAGGATCGCGTTACTCTTGACAAGGCCAGTGAATCATTTCATGCCTTACAAAATGAACTTAAAATTACCAATAAAAATAAATTTTTTATTCCCGAATTAAATACTGATTTGAGTGATGGCGATATCGTAATTGCCTCAATCACATCATGCACCAATACTTCCAATCCTTCGGTTTTAATTGGTGCTGGATTGCTTGCGAAAAAAGCCGTAGAAAATGGATTAAAAATTAAAGGACATGTTAAGACTTCATTGGCTCCGGGTTCACAAGTGGTTGGACAATATCTCCTTGATTCTGGTTTACAAAAATATCTCGATCAACTTGGATTTAACATTGTTGGTTATGGTTGCACAACTTGCATTGGTAATTCCGGTCCGCTTCACAGTCATATTGAAGAAGTTATAAAAAATAAAAATCTTACGGTTGCTTCAGTCCTATCTGGAAATCGAAATTTTGAAGGAAGAGTTCATCCGCTTGTAAAAGCTAATTACTTGGCATCACCTCCATTAGTAGTTGCTTACGCATTGGCTGGAACTATGGAAATTAATCTCATCAGTGAGCCAATTGCCACAAATAATTTTGGACAAAAAATTTATCTTCGTGATTTATGGCCAAGCGATAATGAAATTGAAGAGGTGATTTCTAAAATCATTAATCGCAAAATGTTTATCGATAAATATTCGAAACTTTTTGTTGGTAATAAATTATGGCAAGATATTAAAATTGAAAAATCGGATACCTATAACTGGAATCCTGCAAGCACTTACATCCGCTTGCCAAATTATTTTGATGATCTTAAGCGCAACAACGCCAAGGAAATTAAGGATGCGAAAATATTGGCGATATTTGGCGATTCAATTACCACCGATCATATTTCTCCAGCTGGAAATATTTCTGCAACATCGCCTTCGGCAATTTATTTAAACCAAAAAGGCGTTGAGAAAAAAGATTTTAATTCTTACGGTGCGCGTCGAGGCAATCATGAAGTGATGATGCGCGGAACATTCGCCAATATTCGCATTAAAAATGAAATGCTTGGTGGTGTTAAGGAAGGTGGATTTACCAAAAATGATCGCGGTGAAATAGTTTCAATTTATGATTCGGCGATTGATTATAAAAATAAAAATACTGATTTGGTAGTTTTTGCTGGTAAGGAATATGGTACGGGATCTTCTCGTGATTGGGCTGCCAAAGGTGTCTTTTTATTAGGGGTAAAAGCAGTAATCGCTGAAAGTTTTGAGCGAATTCATCGTTCAAATTTAATTGGCATGGGCGTTTTGCCTTTGATTTTTAAAGCTGGAACTGATCGCAAAACTTTGCAAATTTCTGGCGATGAGGTGATCGATATTTTAGGTATTGATTCTAAAATTTTACCAAAGCAAAATCTCAAAGGAGTTATCAAGCGTAAAGATGGATCAAAGACAGAATTTGATTTAATCTGCGGTCTTGATACTGTAAGTGAAGCTGAGTATTATAAACTTGGTGGAATTTTACAATATGTTATTAATCAAATCGGCAATTAGATATGGAAGTTAGAGTTATTGGTGCAAATATTGAGGTTGGCGAATCGCTTACTTTGTATGTAAAAGAGCATCTCGAAAAAGCAGTAAAAAAATATTTTGAAAATGCAGTAAATGCAGAAGTTCATTTCCACAAAGAAGGTCATTTATTTAAATCAGTATTGTTAATTAATGAAGGCGTGAAGCGTGGAATTATTGTTAAATCTGATGGCGAGGCTGGTGATGTTTATGGTGCATTTAGTGAATCACTTCGCAAAGCTCAAACTCAGCTTCAGCGCTACAGTAGTCGTATTAAAAATTATCGAAAAAAAGGTGGCGGATTAAAAACTGCAGAAATAAATTTCAAAGCATTGAATGCTACTAAATACGTAATTCCAGCAATTCCTTTTGATATTTTGCAAGAAATTGAAGATGAAATAAAGCAAGATAATTCTAAGTTCGAAGATAAAATAAATCATAAAATTATCGCTGAAAAAACTACTGAAATTCAAGAGTTGAGTGTTGATGAAGCGATTATGAAAATGGATTTAGAAAATCTTCCAGCATTAGTTTTTATAAACAATATTGACAAAAATATCAATGTTGTTTATCATCGCAAAGATGGAAATATTTCGTGGATTAATCCACAAAAATAATTTATAACATTACGAACATATTTTGCATTTTTGTAAATTGTAAATCTGGCAAAATAATTAAAATTAAAGCGAGCTAAAAGGAGGTATTTTAAGTTATGGAAGTTTCAATTCATGGTAAAAATTTTGAAGGTGCAATTCGCGCATTCAGAAAAAAAACTCAAAAAGATGGAGTGGTAAAGGATTGTCGTCGTTACGCAGAGTTCGAAAAACCGTCTAAAAAGAAAAAAAGAAAAAGAGAGGAAAGTGTAATTCGTCGTCGAAAATTAAGAAAAGGTGAATTTGTTTTTTAATTAAAATGAAAATATCCCTAAAGGGCTAAGTGGTAAAAGAAATTTTATTGCTTAGCCCTTTTTTATTTACATGAATCTTGATGCTATAGCATTTCCACTTTTAAATGATGCGATTAAATTTTTAATTAAATTTGCTTTGCAAATTTAGCTTCATACCGAATTAATTAAATTTGCTTTGCAAATTTAGCTTCATATCGAATTAATTAAATTTGCTTTGCAAATTTAGCTACATATCGAATTAATTAAATTTGCTTTGCAAATTTAGATTCATATCGAATTAATTAAATTTGCTTTGCAAATTTAGCTTCATATCGAATTA
>CAILUF010000188.1 GCA_903837365.1 uncultured Alphaproteobacteria bacterium
GCTTGAATTTGCCATTCATTTAACTTAAAATTTAATGTTCATTTTATGTTATCCTCTTAACCAAATTCATTTTTTAAATAAGATTTTTTGACATTAAAAATGATGTCTATTTTACTTTCTTCATACCTCAAACCTTCTTTTTAAATGAACATTACGTTAAAAAAATATAATAAAAAAGTTTTATTAACAGTTCTTGGCATATTGATAGCCATTGGTCCGCTAACAATTGATGTTTATCTTCCGGCATTTTTACAAATTTCACAAAGCTTAAAAGTTGAAGTTTCACAAATTCAACTCACCTTAACATGTTATTTTTTTGGCATTGTGTTAGGACAGATTTTTTATGGACCAATCATTGATCGCTTTGGTAAAAAACCACCATTAATTTTTGGTTTAATTTTATTTATCGTTACTTCTTTAGGTTGTTCATTTGCACAAAATATCGAGCAAATGATGATTCTAAGATTTTTTCAGGCAATTGGTGGATGCGCTAGTGTCGTGATTTCAAGGGCAATTGTTCGCGATATTTATTCGCTTCAGGAATCCGCGCAAGCCTTCTCAAATTTAATTTTAGTAATGGGATTGGCACCAATCGTTGCACCTTTTATTGGCAATTTAATTTTACAGCAATTTGATTGGCGAATGATTTTTATTTTTCTAGCAATTTATGGAATTTTATGTCTTGTGCTTGCAATTTTCAAGGTTCCAGAAACTGGTGGATTTAATAATGATGAAAAAATTAGCCATGCTTTTAAAAAATATTTTGGTATTTTACATGATTATAATTTTCTAATAAATGCATTATGCGGAAGTACCATGATGGCTTGCTTGATGAGCTATATGACCGCTTCACCTTTTTTATATTTAGAATTTTTTAAAACCTCAACTACTTTTTACAGTTTTTTATTTAGCCTTAACGCTCTAGGCTTTATACTTTGTGCACAATTAAATGGCTATTTACTTAAAAAATATAGCGTTGATAAAATTCTAAATAAATTAATTTATATTCCATTAATTTTTGGATGTTGTTTAGTTTTAACTGTTTTTATTGAACAACAATTAGCTTTAACAACTATTCTTATTTTTGTTTTAGTGTCAATTTGTGGAGCAATTAATCCTAACACCTCGGCTTTAGCCCTTGCTAATCAAGGGAAGCATACCGGTTCTGCATCCGCTTTATTTGGGACAATTCAATTCATTACCGCAACAATTTTTTCACTTTTAATAAATTATTTTCACGACAACACTGCTAAATCAATTTGCTTAATAATTGGCAGTTGCGGAATTTTATGTTTTGTAATTAAAAAGATTTTTGGTGAAAAATTTATTGAAAAAAAACGCAATAAAAAATTATTAAAACAAAATTCTGCAATAAATATTTTGAATTAATTTGTTAAAATACACTCACAAACCTTTGATATTATTGAGTTCATAACTAGCCATCTATTTTGTGGAATTATAATTCTTTCATCGGTAATCATAACTAGATTTTGCTTTTGCAATTGCGCTAATTTTTTTATTTCAAAAATTTCTGTAAATTTTTTATTAATAATTTCTTCAATTTTTGCTATCGCAATTCCCTCTTTCAATCTCAATCCCATCAACAAAATTTCTTCGATTAACTCAATATTTTCAATTGTTTTAATCGATTGAATTCCCACTCGTTGTTCTTTAACTTTTTGTAACCATAATTGCGGTTGATGAATCATCATTATCGCATTTCTTTTGTTAAAATTTTCATTTTCAAAGCAGATTCTTGAATGAGCTCCTGCCCCTATTCCAATATATTCCTCACTTTTCCAATAACATAAATTATGCCTTGATTGATAATTTTTTTTCGCGTAATTTGAAACTTCGTAATGCTCGAAACCCTTGCTAATCATAATTGAATTGGTTACATCGTAAAATTCACTTGCTAAATTTTCATCGGGCATAATAAATTTTTGACGCTGAAAATCGCTAAAAAATTGCGTACCTTTTTCGATTGTCAATTGATAAAGCGAAAGATGATTAGTTGAAAATTCTAATGCTTGCAATAACTCGCTACGCCAATTTTCAATGGTTTGCTGAGGTCGAGCATAAATCAAATCAAACGAGAAATTGCTAAAATTTTTTTTAGCTAATTCAATGGCGTTAATA
>CAILUF010000189.1 GCA_903837365.1 uncultured Alphaproteobacteria bacterium
AAATGGCAAATTGGTTGATTTTTTTAATTCAACAACAACTCCGCAAGATGAAAAATTAATTGCAAAAATTGAAGAGTTATTGGCGAAATAAATTTAGATTTGCGAAGTGGTGAATCGCCAATTTAAAAGATATTTTTGCTTACTGACAAGCTAAACATTCTTCATATTTATCACCACCGCTATCCGCAACAGAATTGCTTTGCGAACTATCTAAAGTTGCAGGTAAATCAAAGAAACTAATTTCATCTTTTTGCGTTTTATTGGAAACTTTATCAGCTCTTTGAACCGATGTAGATCTGCAGTAATAAAGACTTTTCAAGCCTTTTTGCCATGCGCGAAAATGAATTTCATGCAAATATTTTTTAGATACATTTCCAGGTAGAAAAATATTTAAACTTTGCGCTTGGCAAATATATTCTTGACGTTCAGCAGCAAGATCGATAATCCAGCGTTGATCAATTTCTTGAGCGGTTTTAAAAACTAATTTTTCATGCTCATCCAAAAAATCCAGATGCTGAACTGATCCTTCGTTGATAGTAATTGAAGACCAAATATCTTCGCTATTTTTGCCTTTTTGTTCGAGTAATTTTAAAAGATTTTTATTGCGAACATTAAATGAGCCAGTAAGAGTTTTTTGCGTAAAAGAATTTGCAGCAAATGGTTCGATACCAGGTGATGAATTTCCAGCAATTATTGAGATTGATGCGGTTGGGGCGATTGCCAATTTATTGGAAAATCTTTCATTGATGCCAACTTCTTGCGCATCAAGACAAGCTCCTCTTTCATCGGCTAAAATTTTCGAAGCACCATCAACTCCTTGCTTGATATGTTGAAAAATCTTTTTATTCCAAACCTTACTCATTGCTGATTCCATCGGAACATTTTTACTTTGTAAAAATGAATGAAAACCCATGACACCAAGTCCAACACTACGTTCACGCATTGCCGAATATTTGGCTTTTGACATACCGTCCGGAGCTCTGTCGATAAAGTCTTGTAAGACATTATCAAGGAAGCGCATAATATCTTCAAAGATGCGTGGATGATCTTTCCATTCATCAAAATATTCAAGATTGAGAGATGATAAACAACACACCGCAGTTCTGTCATTACCGAGATGATCAATGCCAGTTGGTAAAGTAATTTCACTGCATAAATTTGAAGTTTTAACTTTGAGACCTAATTTTTTTTGATGCTCGGGAATTGCTCGATTAACGGCGTCGATAAAAAGAATATAAGGTTCGCCAGTTTCAACGCGAGTGGTTAGTAATTTAATCCACAAAGCTCTTGCTTTAACTTTTTCAAGAACCTTGTTGGTGTATGGACTTCTTAATTCAAAATCACCATCCTTTTCAACGGCACGCATAAAATCGTCAGACACTACAACGCCATGATGTAAATTTAATGAACGGCGATTCGGATCTCCACCGTTTGGTCGACGTAAGTCAATAAATTCTTCAATCTCAGGATGATAAATTGGTAGATAAACTGCAGCAGATCCGCGACGCAAACTGCCTTGTGAAATTGCTAAAGTTTGCGAATCCATAACTTTGATAAATGGAATGATTCCTGAAGTTTTGCCATTGCCTCTAACTGTTTCGCCAATTGAACGTAAATTTCCCCAAAAGCTTCCAATTCCACCACCGCGCGATGCCAGTAAAACATTTTCATTCCATAAAGTTACAATTCCTGCTAGTGAATCACTCGATTCATTGAGGAAGCATGAAATTGGCAATCCGCGATCAGTTCCACCGTTACTTAAAACTGGCGTTGCAGGAGTAAACCACAAATTAGCGATATATTCGTAAAGACGATCAGCATGTTCTTGATCATCGGCGTAATATCCAGAAACGCGCGCAAAAAGATCTTGATAAGTTTCGTCAGGCATTAAATATCGATCTTTGAGAACAGCTTTGCCGAAATTACTCAAGCGTTCATCTTTTTTTAGATCGGTTTTTATTAAAAAATGTTGACGAGATTTATTTGCTAGATCTGAATTTTTAATGGATTCATTTGGTTTGTCAGAATTTTTAGCATTGTTTTTTTCTAAAGTTTTTTTGGACATGTTGTTGTAATTAATTTTTCAAAAGCTTGATTTTATTGCTTAAAACTATATCTAGTAGATGAAACGTGAAATTTACACTACATATAGTTTTTTTCTATTTCTAATTTTTTTAAAAGTAAATGTCTAGAAAAAAATTTAAGAAATTTTAAAAATTTTATTTTGAAAAAAAATATTTGCTTTCTTGAAAATGAATTTTATAGTAAATCGCTCTTAAATTTAGAAAATTAAAGATAGCAATTAAGTATTTAAATCATAAAATCAATTATAGAATTTAACGATTTAATCTGCCATAGCTTGTTTGAGGCTCGGCTTGCTTGAGCCTTGCCAAATTTATCAGCGCATTGTTGATAAATTTTTAATGGCTATAAAAATTTTAAAAGTTTTTGTAGAACTTTGATCAAGCTTTGACTAAAAGAGTAAATTATATTTTGAAATAAATTTATAGATAAATTATTTAAAATAATGGCCCCATCGTCTAACGGTTAGGACGTCACCCTTTCACGGTGAAAATACGAGTTCGAATCTCGTTGGGGTCACCATTCAATTCCCGCATCAGGCGTTTAGATTGATCAACGCATTTAATAGAAATAAAAATTAAGAAGAGAGTAAATTAAGAAGTAAATTAAGATGGGAAATTTAAACAACAAATTCAT
>CAILUF010000190.1 GCA_903837365.1 uncultured Alphaproteobacteria bacterium
TAATTATAAATAATTAAATTATGTCAGAATCTGTTAAAATAGTTTTTGTAAGTAAAGGCGAGAAAAAAGAATTTATGGTGCCAGTTGGAACTACTGTTTTAGAAGCTGCACATAATAATGACATTGATTTGGAAGGTGCTTGCGAAGGATCGCTTGCTTGCTCAACATGTCACGTGATCGTTGCAAAAGAATTTTACGATAAATTATCGAGCCCTTCGGAAGATGAGGAGGACATGCTTGATCTTGCATTCGGATTAACTCCGACCTCGAGATTAGGTTGTCAAATAACTATGACCAAAGAGCTTGATGGCCTTACACTTATAGTGCCTCAAGAGACTCGAAATATTTCAATTAACAATTAAATTAAAAAAATATGAAAAAAGATTTAATTATCAAATTAAGCATTGCAATAGGGGTGGTAATTTTTGGATATAGTATTTTTTGGTTCTTTAAGGCAGGACAAGTTGAAAAACAGCTTAATAAATTTATCAGTGAAAATAGCGCTAATATTTCGGTTGCAGAGCTTTCAGTGTCAGGTTTTCCAATTGCGCAAAAAGTTTCTGTTACTGATTTAAAATTTTCTCTACCAACTTCCTTATTCAGCAAAAAACAAGTTCTGGTCAAATCACTGGAAGCTAAGTCATCAATATTTTCTTCAGAATTTACTTTATCATCTATCGGACAAGTATCGGTAAATGATATTGAAAAGGGTTCCATGACTATTGAATTCAGCAAAGAACCAGAAGTTAACTTCGTAGTTGCTAGTAGCGGAATAGTTAAATTCAATTATCAAGATATGGGTTACAGAATTTTAGATAATGAAAAAAATATTTTTTATTCAGCTGCTAAATCAACAATTGATATTCAAGCTAATAATAATGATGCTCAAAAAACAATCTTTAAAATCGTTGGTAATATTGCTGAAATACAAGGATTTAATGTGATTGATATTTACAAATCTAGTCTTGAGAAAAAAATTATCGAAGGTATCAAAACTGAGCAAATTGTTATGGGATCATCTCCAAATCCAGAAGCTGAAAATCTTATTAAAGTTGAAGAAGCTAAATCTTCTAGCGATATTAAATCTGAAAGCAAAACTACTGACGTTGCTAATAAAGGTCAAGCTGTTGCAAACACAGTTAATCCTTCTGCTAATCCTAATGCTCCAAATGATCAGGCTAATAATCCAGACCCAAATTCAGCTAATGCAAATAATCCTCAACTTGCAACTGATCCCAATAAATTATCTCCAGCAATTGCTTCTCAGCAAGTTCCCTCAACAATTGCTGATTCAAATATTGTAAAAAGTAATTTGGTTATAGATGCCGAATATGAAGTTGCTTCTAATCAACAACTTGCTATTCCTTCTGAGCCAAATCAAACTCAGGAAGTTTCAATTCAATCAAATAAAATAATCAAAATTAACAATATTGAATTTTCAAATCCGCTTTATAAATTGCTAATAAATGGTCAATTAACAATCATGGCCGATGATAACTTACCTTCGGGCGGTATCTCAATCAAAATTGAAAATGTTGATAATTTAGTAAATCATTTAGTAACTGAGCTTGGACAAATGGCTAATCAAACTAAAGCTAGTAATCCTGAATCTCCAAGCAATGATAATTCATCTGTGGATGTTGCGCTACAAGATTCTTATAAAAATTTCTTGAGACGTATTGCTATAAATTTACCAGCGGTAAATCGTGAAATTTCAGCTAAAAATCCCGTAAGCAAAGAAAAAATTGCTCAGTTTGACGTTAGAAGAGAAAAGAATCTGGATTTTATAATCAATGAAGTTTCGATTCATGAAATACTTGGTAAGTTTTAATTTTACTTCGTTTAAATATTAAAAACTTATTGTTTAATATAAATTTTAAAAGCTATTATTAGTCAACAATAAATATTAAAAACAATAGACATGGTTGAAAAATAATAGCTTTAAAATCATTTATGAAAACATCACAACTGCTGTTTGAAACTGCTAAAAAATTACAAAAAAATTCGCATAGTTCTACGAATCTTGAAGCCAGAATGCTGTTAGCTCACGTGTTAGATTGCTCGATAAATACTCTATTTTTGCAAGATGATTTACAAATAAATCAAGCTAAAAAAAATAAATTAAAAAGACTAATTTCCAGAAGATCAAATGGCGAACCAATGGCATATTTGTTGCGCAAAAGAGAATTTTACGGTTATGAATTTGTTATTGATAAAAATGTTTTGGATCCGCGTTGTGATTCTGAAGCGATGATTGAATTAATCAAAGAAGATTACGCTAATTTTTCAACGCAACCATTAGGATTAATCGAGCTAGGAGTTGGTTCGGGATGTTTAATAATTTCTATTTTAAACGAGTTTAATTTGTGGAGTGGAATTGGTGTTGATATTAGCAGAAAAGCCCTAAATTTGGCAAAAAAAAATTGTCAAAAATTTAATTTATCTTCAAGATTAAAATTGTTAAATTCTGATTTATTTTCTAAAATAAATTTAGCAAAAAAATTTGATATTATAATTTCAAATCCTCCCTACATCCCAACTTTGGATATAGATAATTTGCAAAAAGAAGTGGCATTTTTTGAGCCAAGAATTGCTTTAGATGGTGGAGTTGATGGATTGGAATTTTATCGTAAAATTGCCAAAAATTCTCTAAATTATTTACAAAAAAAAGGTAGTATTTTTGTTGAGATTGGCTATGATCAGGAAGGTGAGGTGATAGATATTTTTAAAGAATGTAAATTTTACTTACATTCCAAAAAAACTGATCTAGCGAATATCGTAAGAATTCTCCATTTTAAGAAAAACTAACTTAAATAGTTAAAATTTATTAGTAATTATGAAAATTATTAAAAATATAAAAGAGATAAAAAAAATTCTAAACGAACATCGTATAGAAAATAAAAAAATTGCTCTTGTTCCTACAATGGGAGCTATTCACGAAGGTCATATTTCATTAATTAAAAAAGCCAATAAATTAGCAGAAATTGTTGTTGTAAGTATTTTTGTCAATAAAACTCAATTTAACGATTTAAGAGATTATGAAAAATATCCTCGACAGTTAGAGCAAGATTTTTCTATATTGGAAAATCAGCAAGTCGATTATATTTTTGCGCCAGATGATCAAGAAATTTTCCCCAAAAATTGTGATTTTATAATATCGCCACAAGTCTTGGGTGATTGTTTATGTGGAACTTCTCGCCTCGGACATTTCGATGGAGTTGCATTGATAATCATTAAACTTTTTAACATAATCTTGCCCAACTTTGCTGTATTTGGACAAAAAGATTTTCAGCAATTACTGATCATCAAAAAGCTTGTTGAAAATTTAAATATCAATGTTGAAATTCACGATGTCGAAACATTACGTGAAGCTAGTGGATTGGCAATGTCTTCGCGCAATCAAAGGTTAAATGAGAAGCAATTGATATTGGCTAGTGAAATTTTTCGTATCTTAAATGATGTAAAAAATAATTTCTATTTAGATCCAAAAATTTTAGAAAAAAAAACGCAAGAAATGCTTGCAATTGGTTTTGAAAAAGTTGAATATTTGGAAGTTCGCGATGAACAAAATCTCCAACTTATTTCTAGTTATCAAATTAATAAGCCGATGCGAATATTTATTGCGGTTTATCTCGATAGAATTAGGTTAATCGATAATATAAAAATTAGTTAATTTAAATTATATCATAACATGTCTTACATAATAATTAGTAACATCGGTATGGCGGTGACGATGTTGCTTATTTATTTTAGATATACGCATTTTCGCCTGAAATCAAAAAAAGAAGTTGAGCAAGTAAAAAAAAATTTGGAATTACAAATTGCTGAATTAAAAAAAGCTGAAAGTGCAGTTGATACTGAAAGTCTAAAAGCCGAAGCCCAAAAAGTTGATTCATTACAAGGTCAAATTAAAGAGCTTGAAAGGCAATGTGATAGCGAAGTTAAGCTTAGAAATAATGCCGAAAAACAAATCGATGTAACCAATAAAAAGATGCAAGAACTCGAAAAAAGAATTGAAGATTGGTCAGTAGTTCAAGACGCAATCATGAGCGATAGTCGAGATTCAATAATTAAAATTGGCAATGATTTATTTAAAAAATTAAATGATAGTTATAAGCAAGAAGTTGAAACTAACCGTAATCTGATTGGTCGAGTTATTAAGGCCATTGAAGAACAAAAGGGAATAATTTCGGGCATTGCTCTTAATAATTCACAAAATAACGGAATATCTAAAAATTCTAATGTTTCTAGTAATAATCAACAATTATCAACAAATAATCCTAAAGCTCAAATTCCTAGCGATCCGGATACTAAAAAACTTTTTGAAGAAATTATTGAAACAATGAAGGCAGCCGGAAGACTTGCCAATAAGGATTATTTTACAGTTGCAAATTTTGATGAACAAAGAGGAAAATTATTGTTATGTGAATTAGTTTTTGTTGACCAGGATAACCTTTATATCATTGATTTTAAAGCGATACGTTACTTTAGTGAATATGAAAAACTTTTATCCACAAATCAAATTGAAGCGCAAAATTTTCTAAAAGAAAAGCTTGAAAAATATCTCGCATATCTATCTAATCCAAAATATATCGAAACAATTTCAAAACTTCTTGGATCGGTAAAAATTGCTAGACCAAAAAATAATATTGTTTTGGCATTGGCATCTAAAAAACAAATAGCAGTTACCAAAGATTTACAATATTTTGATAAAGCTACGAAACTTAATATTGAAATTATGGATTTTGATTTAATAGTTAATATTGTAATTTAATATGTCTCAACAACTCCCAGTTATTTCTAGTAAAACTCCTTATAAGATTGAGGTTGAAGCTGGAAAAAAATATCATTGGTGTTCTTGCGGATTATCAGCAACGCAACCATTTTGTGATGGAGCTCATAAAGCCTACAAAAACGAGGATGGAAGCAGTGTTATGAAATCTGTAAAATTTGAAGCAACGACCAATGAAACTCTCTATTTTTGCGGATGTAAACACAGCAAAAGCGGAATTTTTTGCGATGGAACTCATGCAAAAATTTGATGACCGAAATTCCCGATAAAAACAATATTAAGAAAAATAAATCTAGTCAGATAATGGCATTGTGGCCATATCTTATTCCTTATAAAAGAGAAGCAATTCTTGCCTTAATCGCTCTAGCCATAACTTCAATGATGATTTTATGTTTCGGTAAAGCCGTAAAATATATTATCGATATTGGCTTTGTTAAGCAAAATCAAGCAATGTTAAATCTTATTCTTTTAGGTTTTGTTGTTGCAGTTTTGATCATGGCTATTGCTGGATATTATCGTTCTTTTTTAATTAATTCAGTTGCTGAAAAGATGATTGCTGATTTACGAAAAAAAGTTTACGACCATGTCATTCGTGTTTCTGCAGAATTTTTTGAATCAACAAAAACTGGTGACGTTATATCGCGTTTAAGCGTTGATAGCGCTCTGGTTATAAATTTAATTAGCAATACTTTACCATTCTTGATTCGCAATAGTTTACTATTTTGCGGAGGTTTTCTTTTTTTATTTACTACTAGTTTTAAACTAAGTTTAATTTCGATGCTGTTGATTCTAATTGCTATCTTACCGATAATATTTTTGGGCAGAGTAGTAAAAAATTTATCTAAAAAAAATCAAATCGCTTTGGCAAGTGTTTCGGCTCATATCGAAGAATCAATTAACGGTGTGAAGACAATCCAGTCCTATCTTTGCGAAGATAAGGAAGTGCGTAATTTTTTTAATTTTGTAGATGAAGGTTTAAAAATAGCTATACAAAAAATTCGCATCAAAGCTTTGATGATCGCTAGTGTAATTGCGATTGCATTTCTTGCAATTGCCGTGGTAGTCATGATTGGAAGTCGTGATGTCCTAACGCAAAAAATTTCATCTGGAGATTTATCGGCATTTATTTTTTACTCAATGATCTGCGCTACATCATTGGTAGCTCTGAGTCAGACAGCAGGACAAATTCAAAACGCGGTTGCTGCAATTGGACGTATTTTTGAATTACTTGAAATTGAATCGCCAGTTAAAGAAAATAGCGCAATTTCCACGGTTGATTTTGCAAAGATTCAAAATAGCGCTGGAAAAATTGATATAAATTTTTGTGGAGTTAATTTTTCATATCCAAGTCGAAAAGACTTACTGATTCTTGAGAATTTTAATTTAAATATTCCTGCGGGTCAGAAGGTTGCGATTGTTGGTCTAAGCGGATCAGGAAAGAGTACAATTTTGCAATTGCTTCTGCGATTTTACGATGTTAATTCCGGAATTATAACTCTCAATAATTGGGATGTTCGTGCATTGTCCTTTAATGATTTGCGTAAAAATTTTTCATATATTTCTCAAGATTGTTTTATTTTTTCGGGAACGATTTTTGAAAATATTGCTTATGTCGATAAATCCATAACTGAAGCGGAAGTGAAAGCTATTATTACTGGTAATCCAGCACTTCATTTTATAGAAAATCTTCCTCAAAAAATGCATAGCTATGTTGGTCAAAAAGGCATTAAACTTTCGGGTGGCGAAAGACAAAGAATAGCAATTGCCCGAGCTATCATTAAGAATTCGCCAATATTGCTACTCGATGAAGCTACTTCTGCATTAGATAATGAAAATGAGCAAATTATAAATCGCTCAATAAGCAGTTTTGCAAGCGATAAAACGGTGATTACAATTGCGCATAGATTATCAACTCTTAACAATTGTGATCGTATAATTTTTGTTAAAGATGGTAAGATAATCGAGGAAGGTTCTCATCAACAACTTATTGCCTTGGGTGGATATTACAAAAAAATGTACGAAGTTGAAAAACTGCAAATTTAAAAATTATTTTTTTCCAAAAAGATAAAGCTAAATTGTTAAATTCTAGAAAATAAATTTTTAAGTTATTTTGGTATTAAAAATTTTACAATTTTAAATCAGGTATTTGAATTTAAAGGCGAGTCGTCTGCGAAATCCTAGTAAATCTAAGTACGCAAAAACAAGGCCTGAAAATTCAATTGCATTATTTAAAGTGGAAATGGAATTATTTTGATTCAACAAATTCAATAACCAGAACTCGATCGAAACGATTGAGCATTTTGTTAATATTATCTCGACTACTCTTGATTGACTCAATCGATATTTTGCCAAAACTAGTTCCATCCTTGCCTTTGATGTCAGTTTTATTCGCAGCGGATTTGATTATGTTGTTAAGATTTTCTTCAATGATGTTAAAAAGATCATTTTGTTCTTTCATTTTTGAATCTTTTTTAAGAGAAGCTAATTTTTCTTGAGCTTTAGGGCAAGGATCGATTTTAGAGCTATACCAAGAAGTTTCTGCGCAATTCCACATTTCACGATTATATTCCTGAATAAGAACGAAATTTTTTTTAATTGAAGCTATCGCGCGAGCTTTTTCTTGAGGAGAATTTGCATTAACTTTTGACCAAAAATTATTATAATCTTCGCGAGTAATTTCATCTTGTTTAAGCATTAATTCTTGCAAGGCATTTTGCATAGACATGGCATCCTGATTAGTTTTTGTAAGCTGATTATACTGAGCAAAAGCACTAGAGAATGTAAAAAATAAAGCGATTATTGTAAGTTGAATAATTTTCATAATTTTATGGATCAATATTAACTCGGATACGAATTTTTTTATTAATTTTGCAAGATGTTAAAACATTAGCAATCAATTTTTGCAAGTTTATTTTTTTATGAGCTTTGAGATGAAGCAAAAAATGATGACGATTATGTAATTTTTGCAAAGGTGCTGAAGCAGGACCATGAATCTCAACATTTTCATTGTAAGGAAAATATTTTATCAAGTCTTTGGCGAAAGTTTTTGCTTCATATTCATTTAATGCACTTATCTCAAGACGAGCCATACGGCTGTATGGTGGAAGATTTAACAGTTTGCGATTATTTAATTCGAATTTATAAAATTCTGTTTTATCTTTATCGATATTTTCAAATAAGAAATTTTTGGGATTATAAGTTTGAATAAAAATTTTTCCATCCTGATTCCTTCTGCCAGCTCGACCAATTACTTGTAGTAAAATTTGAAAACTTCTCTCCAAAGCTCGCAAATCCGCACTATAAAGCATTGAATCGGCATCAACAATTCCAACTAAATTAAGCTTTGGAAAATCATAACCTTTGGCAATCATTTGTGTACCAATTATTATATCAACTTCGTTATTTAAAATTTTATTAACGATATTTTCTGCTTCACTAAAATTAGTAACGCTATCGCTGGTAATCGTTAAAATACGAGCATCCTTGGCAAAATTTTCGACCTCTTGAGTTAATTTTTCAACGCCAAAACCAAGGCTAATTATCGAATCATCCGCTTGACAAAATTTACAATTTTTTTCAATTTTTTCGTGATGTCCACAGTGATGACAAGTTAATTGATTTTTATTTTTATGAAGAACTAAATTAAAATCACAATTTAAGCATACATACTTAGCTCCACAACTCTTGCACATTGTTACCGGAGCGTATCCGCGACGATTTAAAAACAATAATGTTTGTTGATTATTTTGAAGATTTTTTAATATCTCAACTTTTAATTGATTACAAATAATTAAATTATTTTCTAACTTTTCTTGTCGTAAATCAATAAGATTTATTTTATTATAACTACCAAATTTTTGTGATAGTAAAAAATGACGATATTTTCCGCTAAGCGCATTTGCGTAGGTTTCTAATGCAGGTGTTGCAGAGGATAAAATAACTGGAAAATTTTCAATTTTACTTTTTATTACTGCCATATCACGAGCATGAAAGTTAAAAACATCCTCTTGTTTAAATGATTGATCATGCTCTTCATCGATGACTATTAAGCGCAAATTTTTAAATGGCAAAAGTAAAGCCGAACGAGCTCCAATCAATACTTTAACTGATCCATCAACGATTCCATAAAAAATTTCTCTCTTTAATTTTTTACTAATTTTGGAATGCCATAAGGCTGGTTTAAAAAAAAACTGCTCTTCAAATCTCATAACCAATTGACTTGTAAGAGCGATTTCGGGAAGTAAAATTAAAATTTGTGGATCATTTTTTTCTTCAGTTGATTCAATAAATTTCTTGAGAATTTTGGCAATTAATGCAAAATAAATTTCAGTTTTTCCAGAGCCAGTTACGCCATCAATAACAAAGGTTTGAGTGCTATTAATTTCGTTTGAAATTGCTTCGAAAATTTCTTGTTGCGCAGTTTGTAAATTTTTTAATTTAAATTTTTCGGGTAAAATTTTTTGCTGTAAGGAAATTACTTCTTTTTTTACTTTATCGCTATTTAAAATATTAATAAAACTTCTTAGCACTAAACCTTTATTGGCAAGGTTATAATTGGTTATATCGGTAATAAATTTTAAATGATTTTCGGTTAATTTTAGGCGTGGATGTATATTTAAAATTGGTTTTATTTTGTTTAATTCCAAATCACTTGGTTTGTCATTTTCAATTTCTTCAACCACTCCCCAAATTAATTTTCGACAAAATTCAACTTGCACAACACAGCCAATCTCTAGGCTAAGATCGCTAAATGAATAGCTGTAGCTTTTTTCTAAAGAAAGAGGTAATAAAACTTTTGCAAATTTTGGCATCATTTGTTTGCTTGATAAGTTGAAAATAATAATTAAAATTTTGGTATAGTATTTCTACAATTATTGTAGTTCAATATTTTTTTTAGCCAACTTAAAATTCTTAAAAATATTTATGAAGTTTTTCATCGACAGTGCGCAAATTAGTGAAATCAAAGAATTAAACCAATATGGTTTGATTGATGGTGTAACAACTAACCCAACCTTAATCGCTAATTCAGGGCGAAATTTTCAAGAAGTAATCGCCGAAATATGCGCGGAAGTTAACGGTCCAGTTAGTGCAGAAGTTGCATCAATTAACTATCAAGACATGATTCGCGAAGGAGAAATCCTTGGCAAGATTGCCAAAAATGTTTGTATTAAATTGCCTTTAACTCTTGATGGCCTTAGGGCTTGCCGATATTTTGCCAATAGAGATATTCAAACCAATGTTACTCTATGCTTTTCGGCAGCGCAAGCGATTCTAGTTGCCAAGGCTGGAGCTACTTATGTTTCACCTTTTGTTGGTAGACTAGATGATATCAGTCTTGATGGTTTAAGTTTAATTGCCGAAATTTGTGAAATTTATCAAAATTACAATGAGTTTAGAACTAAAGTTCTTGTAGCATCAGTACGTAATCCTCTTCACATTGTTGAATCCGCTAAATTAGGAGCGCATGTTGCAACAATTCCTGCTAAAGTAATTAAGCAATTGGTTGAACATCCATTAACTTCAAAAGGCCTAGAAACTTTCCTTAAGGATTGGGCAAGTACTGGACAAAAAATTATTTAATTTTTTAATTATAAAACAATAATCTCTAATAATTTCTCACAACTTTTAATGACTGATAATAAACCAAAAAAATGGCGTATCTTTAATCATCAAACCGATATTGAATGGTATGATGTTAAAACCAAATTTAAGCAATTATTACGCAAGATTTTTTACAATTTTATTGTTCAAGAATTATTGGCATGGTTTATTATGCTTTATATCGAATTAGTTTTTTTAACTAGTCAAAAAAAAATGATTAATGATGAAATTATTCATGATTCTGTAGCGCATCGTTCTCCATCGATTATTGCTTTTTGGCATAATCGCTTGGTGATGATTCCAACTATGGCTAAGAGAATTAAAAATTCTTATCCAAATTATAATTTTATGACGCTTGCTTCGCGTCACGGCGATGGCAGAATTGTTGGAAGAGTTATGCAAAAATTTGGTTTAATTTCGATTTTAGGATCAACGAAAGATGGCAGAAAATCTTCGCGCGGCATTGATTTTGGAAGTATGCGACAAATTTTAGATGGCTTAAAAAGAGGTTATTCTTTAGGAATTACTCCCGATGGACCACGTGGACCAAATCAACAAATTAATGGCGAGATTGTGAATATCGCTCGTATTTCACAAGCTAAAATTATTGCCGTTTCTTACGCCTCATCGCGTTTTATTACCTTCAATAGCTGGGATCAATTTAAACTTCCATTGCCCTTTTCTAAAATATGTTTTTTTATTGATGAGCAAGCGCTTAGTGTTCCAAGGCAGAGTAGCGAACAAGATATTGTTGAATATGAAAAAATTCTAACCCAAAAATTGAATTTTTCACAACAGCAAGCTGACAAATTATGCCATTTACAATAAAAAACCTCCAATAAAACTTATTACCTCCAATAAAACTTATCGCCAAATTAGAATAATTTTAACACAAGGTTGTGAGTGTAAGTGTAGCAATTGCTTGGCAAGCAATACCTTCTTTGCGTCCAATAAAACCAAGCTTTTCACAGGTTGTTGCTTTAATATTAATTCGTGAAGTTGTGATATTAAGAATTGCAGAAAGTTGATTTTTCATTGAGTCTTTGAACTTAGAGATTCTTGGTTCTTCAGCGATAATTGTTAAATCAATATTGTTAATTGATGCACTATTTTTTTGTAAAATTTGTAAAACAATTTTCAGCATTTCACCTGAATCACAATTGCGCCATTTATTATCACTGGGCGGAAAATGTTCACCAATATCGCCAGCACCAATTGCTCCCAAAAGTGCATCCATTAAAGCATGAATCGCCACATCGCCATCGGAATGAGCATCTATTTTTTTATTAAATTCTATTTCAACGCCAGCAATTTTAATTGTTGAATCTTCATGTTTTTGAATTTCTCGAAAACCGTGAACATCAAATCCGCTTCCACAGCGAATTTCTTCTTTAACATGATTGATCAGCGAAGGTAACAAAGCCTTAGCACGATCATAATCTTCTTCAGTGGTAATTTTAAAATTATTTTGCGATCCTGCAACTATTGCTACTGGAATTCCCGCATATTCATTAAGCGCTGAGTCATCGGTAAAATTTAAATCTTTGAAAGCAATGTGGGAATTCAAAATGTCTTCGTAAATAAAACCTTGCGGAGTTTGAGCTCGCCATAAATTTTCGCGTTCTAAGGTCCATTCAATTTTATTATCATCAATTTTTTTAAGCGTATCTTCAACGGCAATTGCCGGAATAACTGCTGGATGAGTTTTGAGTTTTTCTAAAATGCCACTAATTATGCGCTTAGAAACAAAAGGACGTACGCCATCATGGATTAAAACTTTGTCGGGATTATATTCGCGAAGTTGTTCTAAACCGCGCCGAATTGAAGCTTGTCTGGTATCACCTCCAAATACTGGATTTAATAAATCCAGACCTTTAACAGTTTCTTCGTAAAGCTTGATATCATCGGGATGAATTACGCAAATTACTTCATCAATTTGAGGATGATTTAAGAAGGCTAAAATCGAATGACGTAACATTGGCAATCCAGCCAAAGGCATATATTGCTTGGGAATTCCTTCGCCTTGATTGAAGCGATTTCCCCTGCCACATGCGGTTATTAAGGCGATGATTTTTTCCATAAATTATTTCTAGTAAAAATAAATTAAATCTAATCACTATTGATTAAAATTTTAGTAAATAATGTTTGTAAGTAATTATTAACCATAACGCATTAAAACTGTTAAAATAATTATTAATTGTTATTTTCTGTTCTTTTGATCATTTCATTGCGGAAATTTTTAATCAGACCTTGCACTGGCCAAGCTGCGGCATCGCCAAGAGCGCATATCGTATGACCTTCTATTTGTTTGGTAAGATCGTAAAGTTGATCAATTTCTTCAACTTTTGCTTTACCTTCAACGAAACGATCCATCATGCGCATAATCCAACCAGTTCCTTCACGACACGGTGTACATTGTCCGCAAGATTCATGTTTGTAAAAATGCGATAATCTAGCAATGGCTTTAACGATATTGGTTGATTTATCCATAACAATAACACCAGCGGTTCCAAGCGCTGTTCCAGCTTCCTTGAGTGAATCGAAATCCATAAGTACGGTATCGCAAATATCTTTTTTAATCATTGGTACTGAAGATCCACCAGGAATTATTGCCAATAAATTATCCCAACCATCGCGAACTCCACCAGCATGTTTTTCAATTAATTCTTTCAAGGGAATGCCCATTTCTTCCTCAACATTACAAGGTTTGTTGACATGACCAGAAATGCAAAAAATTTTTGTTCCAGTATTTTTTTCGCGACCCAAAGATGCAAACCAATTTGCTCCTCTTCTTAAAATTTCAGGGATTACCGCAATCGATTCCACATTGTTGATAACGGTTGGACAACCGTAAAGACCAATTAATGCAGGGAAGGGTGGTTTTAATCGAGGTTGACCTTTATTGCCTTCGAGACTTTCAAGTAAAGCAGTTTCCTCTCCGCAAATATAAGCACCAGCTCCGCGATGGATAAAAATATCCAAATCCCAGCCAGAATCACAGGCATTTTTGCCGATTAATTTAGCTTCATAAGCTTCATCAATTGCTTTTTGTAAAGTTTGTGCTTCATTGAAGTATTCGCCACGAATATAGATGTAGCAAGTATTGGCATTGATTGCTCGCGAAGCAAGTAAACAGCCTTCAATAAGTTTGTGAGGTTCGAAGCGTAAAATATCGCGATCCTTGCAGGTTCCGGGTTCTGACTCATCAGCATTGACAACAAGGTAATGAGGTTTGCCAATTTTAGGATCGGTTTTTTTGGGAATGAAAGACCACTTGGTTCCAGTTGGAAAACCAGCTCCACCTCTTCCGCGCAATTGTGAATTTTTAACTTCTTGAATTAAATATTCACTGCCACAATCAAGAAATTTTTTGGTATCGAGCCAATCACCTCTCTGGCGTGCATCTTTGAGGCTGAAAGGTTTATGACCGTTTAAATTGGTAAAAATTTTATCTTGTTCTTTTAACATTTTAAAAAATTTATGTGAGTTGAAATTATTTTACTTGGCAAATTTAATCTAACTTTTGGCAAATGCAATCTTAAAAAATTTTCAATAAATTCTAACTTTGGGTTAATTAAATTTTTTGTTGGAATTAAGCAATGATTTACTTGCTTGTTTTAAAAAAAATGCATTTTATTTAGAAAAAATTTAATTATTAAATGCTTTGCTTATCTTAAAAATCAAGTGTTAAGAATTACAAAAACCCCAAAGAATATTTTTTACCTTGTAATAATTCTTGCGGTATTTTCATGCGTAAATTCTTGCAAAAGAAGTGATTTTGATTCCTTTGATAACAAGGCTAAATTAACTAGATCCGATATTAAGGATTTGATGATAAAAAATCCTAAAGATAGCAAAAGTAAAAAAAATAAAAACCAAGAAGAATCGATTATTCCCAATGTTTCAAGATTAATTATTTCGCCTCCTCCTCCAGTATTAGGTGGCGATAAAACTATTTCTTTTTCAGTAACCGATCAAGCTCCACTCAAAGATGTTTTAATTGAATTGGGAAGAATTGCTAATATTGATATTGACCTTGACCCAACTATTTCGGGAGGTGTTATTATCAATGCCAAAAATCGTCCACTTAAAGAAGTAATTGATCGTATCGCCAATCAGGGTGGATTGCGCTATAGTTACAGAAATGGTATTTTATATTTTCAGCGCGACATGCCTTTCATGAAAAATTATTTTGTCGATTATTTATCGGATGGATCAGTTTGGGGAGATGTTGAATCAAATCTTTCGGCGATCATGACTTCTGAGCAATCCAAGCAAAGTAGCGGTTCAGGCGATGCTGAATCATCTTATACCACTAACAAATCAGCGGGAATAATTTCGGTTTTTGCTACTGAAAAACAACATGTTGCTGTTGAAAAATATTTGCACGATGTTGAAAAATATGCTTCTGCGCAAGTTTTAATCGAAGCGAAAGTTGTAGAGGTAAGTTTATCAGATAGTTTTCGTGCTGGAATAAATTGGAGTTGGCTGAACTCAATTCCCAAAAGTGGCGTCCCCTATAGTCTTTCACAAAATTCAATGGCTGACTTCACTGCTGTAGCTTCAGCAGGTGTTAAGCCAACAATTTTTACTTTAGGAAGCGCTGCTTCGCGCAAAGGTTTATTTGGCGGAAGTCTTGATTTAACTATTCAAGCTCTTGAAGAATTTGGAACTACTAAAACAATTTCCAGTCCACGAATTCATGCCATGAATAATCAAAAAGCCACTTTGAGTTTTCAAGATAAGCTAGTTTATTTTAAAATTGAAACTACTCAATCGCAATCAGGTGCTAATTCTGGCTCTTCAGCAACACCATCAAACGTTGTTAGCACTTCAACAACTTCAACTAAAATGGAAGAAAATATCGGCGTAGAGTTGGCAATCACTCCGTCAATTAATCTTAAAACTAATGAAATTACTATGACTATTGAACCAACTTTAGCGGTAAAAAGTGGCGAAGTTAAAGATCCTGTTAACGAGAAAAATATAGTGCCAGTTATTCAAACTCGAACTTTAAGTACTATTGCAAAAGTTTTAAGTGGCAATGTTGTGGTAGTTGGTGGATTGATGAAAGAAGATTCTGCTAATCAAGATTCGGGTCTACCTTTTTTAAACAGAATCCCAATTCTTGGAGCATTATTTAAAGTTATAAATCGTAAATCAGATATTGTTGAAACGGTTATTTTTATTAAAGCAACCGTTGTTAATAGTGCTACGGGAGCTTCAAAAGAAGATAGAGAATTCCAAGATAAATTTGATTCAGGTAAAAGAAGATATTTTAACTAAAAATTTATTAAAAAATAATTGCTAACTAAAAATAACGAAATTATTCTATCTTAAGTTAATTTAATAATTTGCAATAATTTATCATGAAAGCTATTTTAAAATATATTTTAAAAAACGGGGTGCGCGATCGGCTTTATATCGGGATTTTTATAAGTTTAATTATTAGCTTTGGAGTATCGGTTTTTCTGGGCTCAACAATGTTAGTTGAACAGCAACAAACCACTACTGTTTATATCGCTGGAAGTTCACGAGTAATATTGGCAGTAGGAATGATTTTGTTTGTGTGTCTGTCGATGAATCGTGCTTTTGAAAATAAAGAAATTGAATTTATTCTTTCTAAAGCAATATCGCGTCAACAATTCGTATTAGCATATCTATCAGGATTTTTCTTAACAATATTGCTAATTTTTATTCCATTATCATCGGCAATTTTCATCATTGCCAATGCTGAAAAAATCGGTTTACTAATTTGGGCGATAAGCTTGCTATTAGAGATCTTTTTGGTTATCACATTTGCATTACTAGTTTCACTAATTTTAAAAAATTCCTTTAGTGCAATTATGTCAACATTTGCTTTTTATTTAATTGCGCGATTAATGGGAATGTTTGTTATGGCGATCGATTTACCGCAAGATTTAGCATTGGCAAAAAATAATTTTTTAGCGATAATTTTAAAATTTTTCTCGGTGTTATTTCCGCGTCTTGACCTTTTTGCGCAAAGCTCTTGGCTAATTTATGGCTTTAAAGATTATTCACAATTGCCAATAATTTTCATGCAATTTTTAATCTATTTTGCGTTATTAATTTTCATGGCTTTTCATGATTTTAAAAATAAACAATTTTAAAAAAATTAATTTCAAATTTTAATTGACTAAACGAAAAAATAGCAAAAAATAGTAAATAAATTTTTATAAAAATTAACAATAAAATTAAATCTATGCAAATAAAAAAACTCATTATTGCAACTTTAGTTCTTACAAGCTGTAAGCTTAATCATCATGATGATCGCCATCACAAAGCTGAATATAAAAATAATTTTAAAATAAAATCTAACGAATTTTGGTGGCCAAAAAAAGTTAATTTATCGGCGCTTCGTCAGCAGGATGTAGAATCAAATCCATATGGCAATGATTTTAATTACAGCAAAGAATTTGCAAAAATTGATCTCGTAACTTTAAAAAAAGAAATTGCGGTGATCATGAAAACTTCGCAAGATTGGTGGCCAGCTGATTACGGAAATTATGGTCCATTCTTTATTCGTATGGCTTGGCACAGTGCTGGAACTTATCGAACTATCGATGGTCGTGGTGGCGCTGGTGGCGGTCAACAAAGATTTGAACCTTTGAATAGCTGGCCAGACAATGCCAATCTCGATAAAGCGCGTCGTTTACTTTGGCCAATCAAAAAGAAATATGGCGCTAAACTTTCTTGGGCTGATTTAATGGTGTTATCGGGCAATGTCGCTCTTGAATCAATGGGTTTTAAAACGCTTGGTTTTGCCGGTGGAAGAGCTGATGATTTTGAACCTGATTTAGTTTATTTTGGTCCCGAAAATAAATTCATGGCTAGTGATCGTTTTGATAAGGACGGAAAATTGCAAAAACCACTTGGTGCTACAACCATGGGCTTAATCTATGTTAATCCAGAAGGGCCAAATGGCAATCCCGATCCTTTAAAATCAGCAGTTCAAATTCGTGAAACCTTCGGGCGTATGGCGATGGATGATGAAGAAACTGTAGCTTTAGTTGCTGGCGGACATACCTTTGGAAAAACCCATGGCGCATATAGTCCAGCAAAATGCGTTGGTAAAGATCCGGCGGCCTCACCAATTGAAGCGCAAGGTTTGGGCTGGCATAATAAATGTGGAAGTGGAAAAGGTGTTGATACAGTTACCAGCGGATTGGAAGGAGCGTGGACCTCGAATCCAGCTGTATGGACTCACGAATATTTTAAAAATCTTTTTGCTTTTAATTGGGTTAAAACTAAAAGCCCAGGTGGTGCGACCCAATGGATTCCAGATGATAAAAACGCACAAGCTCTAGTGCCTGATGCACATGATCCAAAAAAACGTCATGCCCCAATCATGCTTACTACGGATTTGGCTTTGAAGTTTGATGAAAAATATCGTGAAATTGCTATGCGTTTTCGTGATAATCCTCAACAATTCGAGAAGGCTTTTGCACGCGCTTGGTTCAAGCTTACCCATCGCGATATGGGACCTAGATCTAGATATGTTGGTAAAGATTCTCCGGCAGAAATTTTATCATGGCAAGATCCAATTCCAGTAGTAAAACATAAGTTGATAAATGATGCCGATATTTCTAAATTAAAATCAGAGATTATTAAATCAAAATTAACTATACCGCAACTTGTTAGAACTGCTTGGGCTTCAGCATCTTCATTTCGCATTACCGATATGCGTGGCGGAGCAAATGGCGCAAGGATTCGTCTTGAGCCACAAAAAAATTGGCAAGTTAATAATCCTCAAGAGTTAAATAAAGTTTTAGAAGTTTTAGAAAAAATTCAAAAAGATTTTAATAAAAATTTAACTGATGGAAAAAAAGTTTCATTAGCTGATGTGATTATTATTGGTGGAAATATCGCGATTGAAAAATCTGCAAAGCAGGCAGGTCTCGATGTTAAAGTTCCATTCAAAGCGGGTAGAAGCGATGCTTCTCAAGAGCAAACTGATGTAAATTCATTTGCAGTTCTTGAGCCAAAAGCTGATGGCTTTAGAAATTATTACGATCAAGAAGCGATAATTTCTCCTGTTAATGCTTTGATTGATAGGGCTTCCATGCTTGATTTAACTGTTCCTGAGATGACTGCATTAATCGGAGGGATGAGAGTTCTAGGTGCAAATTATGAAGATAATAAAAATGGAATTTTAACCAATAAGGTTGGGGTTTTATCGAATGACTTTTTTGTTAATTTGCTTGACATCAATATTGAGTGGAAAAAATCAAAAGTTAATCAAGGGATTTATGAAGGCTTTGAAAGAAAGACCGGGGATCTCAAATATCAAGCTTCAGCGGTTGATTTAGTTTTTGGATCAAGTTCCGAATTACGAGCTATTGCCGAAGTTTATGGAGCAAATGATGGCAAAGAAAAATTCGTTAAAGATTTTATCAAAGCTTGGAATAAAGTTATGAATGCCGATCGATTTGATTTACGAAATTAATTATAATATCGAATCGCTTCATTGCGAATGACCCCGCGACATCTACGGGCTGTAACTCCCCCCTTGAGGGGGAGTCGACGAACAAGCCTTTACGGCAGTAAAGGCTTAAGGAGTCGGTGGGGGGTCGAAATACTAGAGCAACATGGGAAAACGCAAGATATAAAATACTTTAAATAAAATTTTTATAAAAATGGCAATTTCTTGATTTAGATTTCTAATCCTAAAAATATGAAATTTTTTTAAATAAAAATTAAGTTTTTTTAAAAATAATTCGAGGTTTTTTTAATTTTTTTTAGGTTTTTTTGGAAATATTTTTAGTTTAAAACTGAAATCAAGAAATCGAAATTTTTGAAAAAATTTTTCTTTCCAGTTTTTTAGATGTTGCTACATCCACTGAATCTCTAATCTTTCGACCCCCCACGATTTAGAAGGACTTAACTACCGTTAAGCCCTTCTAAATCTGCTCCCCCTCAAGGGGGGAGCTA
>CAILUF010000191.1 GCA_903837365.1 uncultured Alphaproteobacteria bacterium
AATTAGAGTTATTGAATTATAGCAAATTAACTTAAAAAATTTACTTTTAAATTTTCAAATTAATTTGGTATTACACTATTAAATCTTCAATGATAATTTGTACTTTTTCAACACCCATCCAACTATTGATATTCAAGGTTGCAATCAGCTTTATATCTTCATATGATTTATTTGCTAAAAGTACATCGCCAACTTTTTGACCAACACTACGAAAAGCTATCGCGCTTATTTGGTTCGAAAATCCAATCATTGATTTTGCCGTAAAAATACAACTGACATGATCTTGTTTAGAACCAATAATTTGTGCACGAATTTTTTTTGCATCATTAATTAAAAATCGTGGACGCATATTGCCAACACCAAATGGCTCTAGTTTAGAAAGCTCTTTCAAAAATTGAATATTAATTTGCATCATATCAATTTCTAAATCATAAAAAGCATTATTTACACTGTTAATTTCTTGAACTTGTTGATGAAATTTATTACAAAAAAATTCATGAAGTTCTTTTAATTTATCAGCATATAAAGAAAATCCTCCTGCCATGGCATGACCTCCACCCTCAAGCAACAAGCCTTGCAATCTCGCATTTAAAATTTCTGCACCAAAATCAATTCCTGCAATTGATCGACATGATGCTTTGGCTTTGTTAGTTTTTTCATCAATCGTAATCACTGCTACTGGCTTATTATACAAATCTTTAAGCCTTGAAGCAACTATGCCAATCACACCTTGATGCCAATTTTTAGCAACGCTAAAAATTACTGGATCATTAACACTATAACCATCAACACCCTGCTCTAGCCTTTGCACCGCTTCATTTTGCACTTGAGTTTCGATGTCTTTGCGTTGTTTATTAAAATTTTCAAGCTTTTGGGCGATTTCATTTATTTCAATTTCGCATTCACTGGCTAAAATTTTTGTTCCGAGATTTGATTGCCCAACTCTTCCGCCAGCATTGATTCTAGGACCAATCACAAAACCTAAACTATAAGCATCTGGTTGATTGGTAATTCCAGCTAAATCACAAATTTGGCGTAAACCTAAATTTTTTCTATTCTTTAAAATTTTTAAACCAGCACTCACCAAAGCCCGATTTAAGCCAGTTAAAGGCATAACATCGCATACGGTTCCAAGCGCAACAAGATCTAGCAAATCAAATAAATTTACAGAATTTTTGTCATCAAAAAAATTTTGATCTTTCAGTTTTTTATTAACCGCAACCGCAAATAAAAATGCTACTGATGCTGCGCAAATATTTTTTGGAGTAAATTTTTCATGCAATAAATTTGGATTAATTACGGCAATTGCCTCAGGTTTTTCAATAACCCCCAAATGGTGATCAATAACAATAATTTCTAATCCAGCTTTTTTGGCATCCTCCAAAGGCTTGAATGCAACCGTTCCGCAATCAACTGTAATTACCAAGTCAGTTCCATTTTTTTTTAAATTGAGCAAGGCTTGCGAGTTTGGACCATAACCTTCCAAAATTCGATCAGGAACATAAACATCGACCTCAACATTAATTTGCCGAAAGAAGCGAACCAGTAACGCCGAACTTGTTGCTCCGTCAACATCATAATCTGCAAAAATAGTAATTTTTTTATTATTTTTTATGGCGTTAATTACGTGATCAACTGCCTCGTCAACTCCCGAAAGTAAAAATGGATTTGGTAAAGTATTTTTGATTTTTGGTTCCAAAAAATCTTCTATTTCTTCAAGATTAATTTGACGAATTGCCAATAAATTAGCAATTATCGGCGATATTTCATGACGTTGCGCAATAGCACTGGCAAGGCGTTGATCGAATTCTCTGCCTTGCCAAATTTTTTCAGATACTGAAAGATGTTTAAGTTGTTGCATTATGCGCTATATTGTGGAGTATGTTAATAATTAAATCTTTTAAAAATAATAACTTAAAACTATTTTTTTTGTGTTTTTTTGTTAATTAATATTTTTTTTCTCTAGAAATATTTTTTTAGTTAAAAGTAGTTGTAAATTTTTATAGTTTATCGTATGAAATTATTTCGGATTTTGCTCCGCCGTGAGTAACCGCTCCAAATCGAGCTGATCCAACACTGCACGCATATTTCCAGAGCGCTCCCGAGCCATAATCATTTTTGCGTGGTTTAAAATTTTTACGACGATTTGCCAATTCTTCATCGGAAATTAAAACATCAAGCGAGCCATTTATGGCATCAATTTTAATTTGATCGCCATCTTTTAGCAAAGCAATTACTCCGCCTTCGCTTGCCTCAGGACTAACATGGCCAACACAAAATCCTCGCGTTCCACCTGAAAATCTACCATCAGTAATCAATGCAACTTTATTGCCCATGCCTTGACCGTAAATTGCCGAAGTTGTGGCAAGCATTTCACGCATTCCCGGTCCACCTTTCGGTCCTTCGTAACGTATCACTAAAACATCGCCAGCTTGATATTTTTTTTGCTCAACTGCATTAAAACATTCTTCTTCAGAATCAAAACATCGCGCACTGCCTGTAAAAATTAGCGCTTCATTTTGCATTCCTGCAACTTTTACAACTGCTCCATCACTAGCTAAATTTCCTTTTAACACCACAACTCCGCCACTAACTGCCAAAGGTTTAGATGGATGATAAACAACTTTTTGTTGATCATTAAATTTTATATCACGTAAATTTTGCGCCATGGTTTGACCGGTTACTGTTAAACAATCGCCATGAATAAAACCTGCATCAAGTAAAATTTTCAAAATCATTTGGACACCGCCAGCTTCGTATAAATCTTTGGCAACATATTTTCCACCTGGTTTCATGTCAGTAATGTAAGGCGTTTTTTTAAAAATTTTACCAATTGCAAAAATATCAAAATCAATTCCGCACTCATTGGCAATAGCTGGCAAGTGAAGAACGGCGTTGGTTGATCCTCCCGTTGCTGCAACAATTGTTGCGGCATTTTCTAGCGCTTGCAAAGTTACGATATCGCGAACTTTAATATTTTTTTCAATTAAATTCATCACCGCTTGACCTGAAGCGTAAGCATATTCATCCCTTGATTCATATGGCGCTGGCGCACCTGATGAACCTGGCAATGCCAAACCAATTGCCTCACTAACGCAGGCCATAGTATTGGCAGTAAACTGTCCTCCGCACGCTCCGGCACTCGGGCAAGCAACTTTTGCTAAATCAAATAATTCCTGATCAGATATTTTTCCAGCATCTCTTTGCCCTACAGCTTCAAAGACATCGACAATAGTAACATCCTTATCGTGAAATCTTCCTGGTAAAATTGATCCACCATAAATAAAAACCGCTGGCACATTTAAGCGACACATCGCCATCATCATTCCCGGTAAAGATTTATCGCAACCAGCCAAGCCAATCAAGGCATCGTAACAATGTCCACGCATTGTCAATTCGATTGAATCAGCAATTACTTCGCGAGAAACTAGAGATGACTTCATACCTTGATGACCATTGGCAATTCCATCGGTTACCGTAATAGTTGTAAATTCGCGCGGAGTTCCACCAAAATCTTTAACGCCTTTTTTAGCAGG
>CAILUF010000192.1 GCA_903837365.1 uncultured Alphaproteobacteria bacterium
TAAAAAAGCATTTAGTTTAATTGAATTGTCAATTGTCTTGATCCTTGTTGCTGTAGTAATAAGTGGAGTTATGGCAGTTTCAACTGCTTCAATAAATAATGCCAAAGTTAAAAATACTAATCAAAATTTTAATGAAATTTATCGTGCAATTGGGGCATTTTTACTTGCCAATAAACGTTTGCCTTGCCCATCGTCAATCGCTAAAAATTTTATTAGTGATGCAGATTACGGAACTGAAGTAGTTGGTTGTAGTGGAAATGGAGTTTATCAATCCAATAGTTCTTCAAATATTGTTTACGGAGGATTGCCATTCAAAGCTTTAAACCTAAGTGCAAATTTTGCTCAGGATGGATTTGGTTCACGAATTTCTTATGTAATTGATAAAAGATTTGCGATTGCTAATGATTCACAAGTCAATTTTAGTAACATTACATTCGCTACAGCTCCTAGTACCAATAACATTATCATCAAAGATAAATTAATTACCGGTGAGACAATTTTAACTGCCGATGCAATTATTGTGTTGATTAGTTATGGCATGAATAAATCAGGATCATTTAATCCGCAAGATTCAGTGCAATTAGCTAGATCAAGCGATGTAAATGAGATGGAAAATGATATAACTAATCTAATTAATTCTAATCCATCAACTGCAACATTCGATAATATTTTTATTAATCAAGTTCGCGCTAATTTAACTTTTGATGATTTGATTTTTTATAAGACCAAAAAATATTTAATTGAAGATTTTAAAGCTCATCATCTTACTGCCTGTTATGATGCCGGACAATTCTTTGCAAATCGTAGCGCATATTTTAATGAAATAATTTATGCGACGCGTGGATGTTGGTATCCATTTGATCGCAAAAGATTAACGCGCAAATGTTTAGCTAATGGAGTTTGGCAAGAATATTCACCTTGCACATTTTGTACAATTGCAACAGTTTCAGGAGTTAATTCAATCGACGTCAATATTGGCTCGGGAACTTTAACTTGTAATCAAGTTGGAAGAAGTGGAACTGTAAATTACCAATGTTTTATCGATGGTAGTTTCACAACTTCTGGTAATTGTAGTTAATAATTAACAAATAAAAAATAGTTTAACTTAAATTATGAAAAATAAACAAATACTAATTAAAAATAACAAAACTGCTTATAGTCTGTTGGAATTATCGATTGTTATTTTAATTATAGCGATTTTAATAAGTGGTGCAATGACCATGTCTGTAGGAACTCTCAATAATGCCAAAAATAAATCTACTCAAGATAAAATTGCGGAAATTTACAAATCGCTTGGCAATTTTTTACTCGCCAATAAAAGATTACCTTGTCCAGCATCGCTAAAAAAATTAAAAAATACCGATAGCGATTACGGAGCGGAAGTTGTAAATTGCAGCGGAACTGGAGTTTATCAATCATTAACTTCGACTAATTTAATTTACGGAGCTGTGCCAGTTAAAGCCCTTGGATTAAGTAATGAAATCGCTGAAGATGGATTTGAAAATAAAATTATTTACATGATTGACAAAAGATTCGCAGTAGGTGCAGAAGTAGTTTTAAATTTTTCTAATAACACTTTTGCTACCGCAACTTCAAATAATATTATCACCGTAAAAGAAAAACCTGCAGGAGTAGAGCAGGTGGCAAGTCAAGATGCAATCATGTTGTTGATGAGTCAAGGTGCAAATAAAGCTGGAGCTTTTAATAATAATGCTAATACCCAAAATACTCGTTCAAGCGATGCCGATGAAATGAATAATGATATAACTTCATTTAGCGATTCAACTCCTTCAACTGCAACATTTGACAATGTTATTATAGCTAGTAGCGATAATAGTGAAGTTTTTGATGATATTGTTTTTTTTAAAACTCGTAATCAAATCGTTAATGATTTTAATGCGATGTTTTTAATTCCGTGTTATGACTCTGGCGTGAGTTTTGGTAATGTAAGTGCATATTATGGAACTATAGTTTATGCTACAGCTTCTTGCGCCACACCCAATGAAGATAAAAGACTTACTAAGAAATGCGAAGCTTATGGCAATTGGGTTGATGTCGTAAAAACTTGCCCGTAATTTTAAATTATTTTTTTGTAAATTCTTCAGCAATTTTTTGAGAAAAAATTATTGCCGAATCTTCAAGAAGGTGAATATCATCGGCAAAATCTTCAATTGCTTGATTATAAAATAAAGGAAATGGTATTGAAATTTCAGGATGAAGATTTTTAAATTTTTCGAGATCTTCATTATAAGATAAAGTTTGTTTTGTAATCTTACAAGGAACTGGACTAAAAATTACCATTAATTTAACTTTATTTTTTTTAGTAATTTCGTAAAAATGCAGAAGTTTATTTAGATGCGAATTTATACTATCATCAAAAACAAAAAATTCATTCAAGCTATATAATTCACAAGAAATATTATTAAATTTTGCGTTATCAGTTTTTTTGTTAAGAGCCAGCCAGCCTTGATTTTGCTGGAAATAATTGAAAATAAATTGATTTGTATTTTTTATTTCAGGAAGTTGATCATAATTTAAATCTTTATTTTCTTTTAAATTTTGAA
>CAILUF010000193.1 GCA_903837365.1 uncultured Alphaproteobacteria bacterium
AACTTTCAACTGACTTACGTTCTTCATCATTAAGAAACTTACTAAATATTATTAATTCAGCAATATCGCCTCTAAAATATTCAAAATTAACCCAACCATTTCCGCTAATTCTATTGTATCCAGAGCCCGTCGATCTTGCATCGGCAACATTAACTTGAAATGATTGAACCCCGTTAACATGAGCTGAAACAAATCTTTGATTAGTATTTTTATAACTTGCAGTAAAGAGCGTTAATGTTCCAACTGCTTGATTAGAAGTTTGAGGCCAATATACCGTAGAGCCAACACCACCGGTAAAATTTGTAAATTTAAAACCATTAGTATTATCTAGGCGAATTAGCGTAATTGGATTTGACCACATTCCCGCGCATAAAAAATCATGGTTTTTTGCTGCAGCATCCTTGGCTAAACGAATTGCTAAAAACATTGTAAATGCTGAATCGCCAGAAGGAATTGTATCATCTGGTAAATTGAAAAATTGACCGTCATTATTTCCGTTAAAATTAACCAAAGGAAGTGATTCATTAAAATTGTAAATTGGTGCTCGAGTAGTATTGGTTTGGTAAGCATCATTTTTAAAAGAGCTTTGTGAATTTATATCATACCATTTGGTTATTGTTGATCCATTGCTGGTTTCAGTATCGTTAAAACTTTTTTCAAGAGTTGTTTCTAACCATAAATTTAAATTGCTAATTGAGGGCACAGGAGAGCTCATCGTTAATTGACGAGCTGATTGTATTTTCATTGCTTTAATTAATCTTGATGATTGCGTAACTCCCGCAACCAAGATCCCAATGATTAAAATAACGATTGATAATTCAATTAGCGAGAAAGCTCGTTTATTGTAACTAAAAATAAATTTTTTTTTATCCATAAAATATTATAAATTTTAACTTAATTTTATTGACCATTTTTTGGAAAGATATTTTTCAATATCTTGACGTTCATCATTTTTTAATGCTCGAGAAAAAATTATTATTTCTGCGATATCGCCATTCCAGCCATTTCCAAAAATTCCATTTTGCCAAGTTGCGCCAAGAAAAATTGTTGAGATATTGAAATTACCAGTTGAAGCTACTGGCGTGGAGGCAACTCCGTTGACATAGCTAATGTTGGTGCTTCCATTATAAATTCCACAAGAAATAAAAGTAACATTATTTCCTGGGTGAGTTGTTAAAGCTCCCCAGCCATTGCGAAATGGATACATCGTCGTATCATATTCTAAGAATGCGCGAAAATTATATTCGGTATTGCTGTCGTAAAGTGCTCCTGGCGATAATGTGGAAAAGGGGCTGGCATAAATAATGTAACTTTTTCTTTTGGAGACAATGAAGTAAGTAACTTGTGAACCAACAATAGAAATATTATCGCTGCGCAGATAATCGTCGATTCCGTCAAACCTTATTCCTGGCAGAGAATTAAAAGCATTTTCGATATATTTAGGTTGGTTGTTAACGCCTGGCGCAGTAGGGTTAACTTTACTGGTAGTGAAGGGATTTAAATCATACCAAATTGTGATATTCCCCTGATCTTGTTTTTCACTTTCATTGAAACTATTTTGCGATATGGTTTCAAACCAAACTGCAAGGCCACTAATTGAAGATACCGGAGAATTTTGAGTTAAATTTTGCGCCGTTTGAATATTCATTCTTTTTATCAATCTCGAAGATTGCGTAACTCCCGCAACCAAGATCCCAATGATTAAAATAACGATTGATAATTCAATTAGCGAGAAAGCTTTATTGGTAATTTTTATTTTTTTCACGTATCGAAGCAGATTTTAATTGACCACAAGCGGCCAAAACATCTTGACCACGAACTTTACGAATAGTTGTTAGTATTTCATGATTTTTTAAAATGTCTTGAAATATTTTAATAGTTGTTTCAGAGCTCGGTTGATAGTCGCATCCCTTCCAAGGATTGAAAGCGATAAGGTTTATTTTTACATTGAGATTATATCTTTTAATAAAATCTATCATTTCTATTGCATTTTTCTCTTGATCATTAACATTTCTTAACATAATATATTCAAAAGTAATTTTTTGTCGTGGATTTTCTTGATTGTAAAAGCGACATGATGAGAGTAACTCATGGAGTGGAAATTTTTTATTAATAGCCATAATCTCAGTGCGCAACGCATCATTTGTAGCATGAAGAGATATGGCTAAATTGGTTTTGAGTTCATTTGCGCATCTCAAAATTTCAGGAACTAATCCTGAAGTTGAAATAGTGATTTTGCGTAAAGAAAAATTTAAACCATCGTTATCAGTTAAAATTTTTATAGCTTGAGCAACGTTTTCATAATTAAAAAATGGCTCACCCATTCCCATGAAAACGATATTAGTTAGGAGTGGAGATTTTAAATGTGAATTGCTATGCCAATCATTTAATAGATCTTTGGCAACGAGAATTTGTGAAACTATTTCGTGAAATTCGAGGTTGCGAACTAAGGTTTGGGTGCCAGTATGGCAGAATTTGCAAGCAAGTGTGCAACCTACTTGTGAAGAGATACAAAGAGTTCCGCGGTTTTCTTCTGGAATGAAGACCGTTTCGACTTCACGGTTATCAGAAAATTTTATCAACCATTTTCTGGTGCCATCAAGTGAAGTTATATCTTTTGTGATTTGTGGACGATTAAGAGAAAATTTTTCTTCTAAAATTTCTCTTAATTGTTTAGAAATATTACTCATTTCTTGAAAATTTTTGAGACCGTGAGAATAGATCCAGCTCCAGATTTGCTTAGAACGAAAGGGCTTTTCTACCAAGGAGATAATTTCGTTATCGAAGGTTTTTTTATCAAAATGTGTCAAATTTATTTTATTTTTTGTAAACATGATTAAAAAACTTAATTTTAAATATTTATTATTAACTTTATTAAACGAACCATAACCTTAACTTTTAACTAAAACTTATAAAACATATGAAACAAAAAGTAGTAACAATCTCTGCCCAAATTTCCGCTGAATTGGAAAAAGCACTTAACATGGTTTGCGATCTTGAAGAAAGATCAAAAAGCTATTTAATTAAAAAAGCTTTGGAGAAATATCTTCAAAACAGATTACATGAATCGGGCATTTCTACTGAATTCTTGAAAGCTTCAAGATCTTCAGATGAAGTCGTAGCTAAGAAAAAGAAAAAATAATCTCCTTTTTTTAAAAGCATATTCAAAAACCTCGTTTCTAAATTTTAGGAACGAGGTTTTTTATTGACCAAATTTCAAATAATACCATTTCCACTTTTAAATGATGCAATTGAATTTCTCAGGTCTCGTCTTTGCGCAGCTACATTTTAGTAGCTTTACGCAGACTCGCCTTTAAATTCAAATGCCTGATTTAAAATTGAAAATGGTATAA
>CAILUF010000194.1 GCA_903837365.1 uncultured Alphaproteobacteria bacterium
ATTCACAATATTACGATCTACTCTATCAAGATAAGGATTACGAATCTGAAACTAATTATATTTTAGATTTAATAAAAAAATATCACTCTAAAACCAAATCAATTCTTGAGCTGGGCTGTGGAACTGGTAAACACGCAAATCTATTAGCCAAAAATAATTTTATAATTCATGGGGTTGATTTAAGTCCAACAATGCTTGAAATAGCCAAAAAAAATCATCATCCCAATATTTCTTTTGCCCTTGGCGATGCCAGAAATTATCGAGCTAATCAAAAATTTGATACAGTTATTTCTTTATTTCATGTGGCAAGTTATCAAAATAGCAATCAAGATCTCAATGATTATTTTCAAACTGCCAATCTTCATCTTGATTGTGATGGGATTTTTATTTTTGATGCTTGGTATGGTCCTGCGGTATTAACGCAACTGCCTGGATCAAGAGTTAAAAAATTAGAAAATAATCATCTTAAAATAATTAGAAACGCCAATAGTGAAGTTGATTTTAATAATAATATCGTTAAAGTTAATTATGAAATTAACATAACCAATAAAGCTAATAACTCCCAACATAAAATACTAGAAACTCATAATATGCGTTATCTTTTTTTAAATGAAGTTAAAATGCTTTGCGAAAATAATAATTTCAAACTACTTGATTATCATCAATTTTTGTCAAAAATCCCTGCTAGTAAGGATAGCTGGGGAGTTTGCTTTATTCTTAAAAAAATTTAAATTATGCGAGTTGGAATTTGGCTTGGAAAAATAATGAAAGAAGATGTTGGTGGTGGAGCAACATTTCAATTGAGTCTTTTAGATGAAATTGCTAAATCTAAAAGCAATCATCAATTTTATTTATTTATTGAAGATGCTGATAATTGCACAAATCTTATTAAAAATTATGGTGGATTAGTAAATTTTATTTATATTGATAGTATCGATAAAATTAAAGAAGTAACTCCTAAGAAAAAATTTTTTAGAAAATCTAAGAAAAAGAATTCTACAATTGCTTTAATTGACGATTTAATAAATGAAGAAATTAGAAAAAATAAAATAGAATTTTTCTGGTTTATATGTCACCAATATCTTGAATTAAAAATTCCTTATGCATTTACGATTTGGGACTTGGCACATCGATTACAAACCTATTTCCCTGAAGTTAGTATCAGCGGATGGAAATATCAAGATCGTGAAAATTTTTACCAAAAAATGATTGGAAAATCTTCCTTTGCAATTATCGGAAATAATGCAGGAGCAAAGCAAATAAATCAATTTTATAATTATCCGCTTGAGAGAATTAAAACTATCCCGATGCCTACTCCTAATTATGTTTATAATCTTATGGGTAACGATAATATTCTTACCAAGCATAATCTTAAAACCCAAAAATATTTATTCTATCCTGCACAATTTTGGCCTCATAAAAATCATATTCGCTTGCTCAAAGCATTAAAAATTTTACAGCAAAAAAACATTAATTTTGATCTAGTTTTTACTGGATCCAACAAAGGAAATATGGAATATA
>CAILUF010000195.1 GCA_903837365.1 uncultured Alphaproteobacteria bacterium
ATGTATTTTTTGTAATTGGTAAAACAATTTTATATTTACAAATAATCGCGCAAAATATGCGCCAAATATCATTAAAATTACAAAAAAAATATAATAAAATATTTTTAAATTAACGCTATTATAGGAAAGATATGCAAAAAATAAAGCTAAAAAATAACTGAGATTTTGAAGAGTTTTTTTATTGGCATTGTCGCATGAATTGCCAATTATTTTATCGTAATTAAAATCTTGTTGATCCTTGCTACGCTTGAGCATATCGATTATTTTGCAATGATAACTCGATAATTTGGTATCGTCAATATTGCGCTATCTTTATGATTTTGATCTATTTCAAATCGAAGATTTTGTTTATCTAAAATTTTTAGCACTTCGCTTTCATTGACAGTTTGAGTGAGATCAATATTTTCTTGTTTCAATTGATTAGAATTGACATTAAAAATAATTACTAACTGTTGACGATGATCTAAAATTAAACTAATTTTAACTTGGGCATCAACGGCAATTTTTAACGCTTGCGATAATATCTTTCTTAGCGCTTCTAAAATAACCAAACGATCGCATTTAATTTTTGGCAATTGCTCATGAGGATTGATATTTCCAAGTTCAATTCTTTGGCGAATTTTATCGCCCAAGCCAGTGATAAATTCTTGCAATAATTCATAACAACAAAAAATATTTTCACTAGCATTTAATTTTTCATCAATAATTTCATGGTCTAGCGCATTGTAAATCACCGTTCTAATCTTCAAACTATTGATATAAATTTTACTAAAATCATTTTGATATCCGCGATGCGGAAGTGGACCATATGGTTCATCTTGCAGTGATTTTGCAGTCTGACTAACAACATCAAGATAAGCAAAAATATCATTTGGTAAAACAACTGAAACTTGATTTTTCAAATTATCCATCACTCTTTGATGGTTTAAATTAGAGAGATTTGCGTTACTAACTTTCTCTTTGACCTTTGCCATAAGCAACTCAAAATCAATTGGCTTAAGCAAATAATCATTAGCGTTTAGTTCAATACCCTTCAAGACATTTTCTCTCGCTCCAAGAGCAGAAAGAAAAATAAAAGGCGTTGAATTATTGCGAACATTTTTATTTTCACGAACTAAGCGCAAAAAATTATAACCGTCAAGCTCAGGCATCTTGATGTCCGATATTACTAGATCTGGACTGGTTTGTAAAAATTTATCAAATCCGCTTTTGCCATTATCAGCTTCAAAAACTTCATAACCTTCATCGCGTAAAATTTCAGCGATATTCTCACGAATATCAACTTCATCTTCAACGCATAAAACTTTTAATTTTTCTTTAGTCATAATTAAAAACTTTAATTTATCAGCTTTTTTAAAATAGAAATTACCAAAAAAATTTTAAGTTAATTTGGCATTAGCACAAGGAAAGGAATTTCCAAAGAAATTTACTTAAGAAATTTACTTAAAAATTTTTAAGATCTCTTCCAGCTTTTTAATTTTTAACAATCGACCTTTAAGCAGTCAAACAATTTCTGACAATTTTAAAATAGATTACCAAACCTTGTAAATTCGGCATCAAAAAATAAATCAACACTACCAACCGGACCGTTTCTTTGCTTGGCAATTATCACTTCAGACTTATGGGCAATTTCTTGCATTTCAG
>CAILUF010000196.1 GCA_903837365.1 uncultured Alphaproteobacteria bacterium
ATTATTTTTTTTAAAATTAAAATTATGTCTGAACACTTGACTTATTTGATCAAATAGGATTTAATTGAAAAACTTATTTTATAATCATTTTTTGATTATAATTTTTCATTTTATTTTCTAAAATATTTATTCAATGATTACAGTCGAAATAAATCAAGATTTTGTAGATTATCGCCTTGATAAATTTTTATGCGAAAAATTTGATATTTCATTCGCCTTAGCGCAAAAATTAATTCGCGAAAAAAAAGTTAAAGTTAACGATCAAAGGGTTGAACCAGCTTATCGCGTTGAAATTGTCGATCAAATAAAAATCTATAGCAATTTAGTTTTTCGCCAAATTAAAGCACCAAGAACTGATCAAATTTCCCTAAATAAAATTGCGCAATTTTATGAAAAATTTTTCAGCAATCCACTTTATGAAGATGAAAATTTAATCGCTATTGATAAACCATCGGGACTTGCTACTCAAGGTGGAACTGGTATTGAATTTTGTATTGACGATGCTTTGAAAGTTAAAAAATATCAATTAGTTCATCGCTTAGATAAAGATACTAGCGGTATTTTATTGATCGCCAAAAATAATTTAACTGCCGATAAATTAACTTTAGCTTTTAAAAATAAAGACATTGATAAAACCTACTTAGCATTAGTTTACAATCTCGTTAAAAAGGATCATGGTACGATTAACATCCCATTAATTAAAAAAAATCTTGGCAAAAATGATAAGGTTTTACCTGATCATATTGATGGAAAAATTGCTATCACTAATTATGAAGTATTGCATCGTTTTACCAATTTCACTTTGCTAAAATTAATGCCAATCACAGGCAGGACCCATCAAATTCGTGTTCACTGCAAAGAAATTGGTTATCCAGTTTTGAATGATGTCAAATATGGTGGAACAAAAGTTTTACGCAAAGAATTATCGCCAAGATTATGTTTGCATGCACATAAAATAACCATAAATGGTTACTTATCACAGCCTTTAACAATTACTTCTGATTTACCAGATTTTCTACACAAATTTAAAAAATTCATTCCGTGAATTATCAACATCTTTATCATGCCGGAAACTTTGCGGATGTTTTTAAGCATGTTATTTTGTGTTTATGTTTAGAAAAATTTCATGAAAAAAATAGTGGTTTTTTTGCGCTTGATACTCACGCTGGAGCTGGAAAATATTCACTCAATGAAATAATGCAACTCAATAGTTTTGAAGCAAATGATGGTATTTTAAAAATTCTTAGACATTCAAATTTTCAAGAAATTTTGCCATTGAGTTTTTTAAAAATTTTGGCAAAAATTAATGTTTGCGAAATTGTTGATTTACCTAGTAAAATCAAGGATTATCCGGGATCGCCAATATTTATAAAAAATTTTTTACGCGCACAAGATCGTGGAGTTTTTGTTGAAAAATCGCCTGAAGTTTTTTATCAATTAAAGCGCAATTTTCAAGGTAATAAAAAAATTATTTGCGAAAAAATTGATGGATTTTCTACGTTAAAATCAAAATTACCACCACTCGAAAATCGCGGATTAATTATCATCGATCCAGCTTACGAAAAATTTAATCAAAAAATTTCTAGTGATTATCAATATTGTTTTTCTGGTTTGGTTAATGCGCAAAAGAGATTTGGTCACGGCGTTTATTTGTTGTGGTTTCCGATAATTGAAGGTCAAGAAAAATTGCTTGAAGATTTTTATCAACA
>CAILUF010000197.1 GCA_903837365.1 uncultured Alphaproteobacteria bacterium
AAAATAACTAGCTATTATTAAGATTATTATTTTTTAATTTCAACTAGTTATTTTGGTTAAAAGAAATTTTATTTAGGTTTTTATTGTTAACTTAATTTTAGTCTACCTTAAATTAACTGCAATTAGTTGTTTTTAATACTAGATTTTATTTTTTTAGAATTAAATAGCATTTCCAATAAAACATGAGTATTGGAATTAAATTTTGAAGAATTGATCATTGCTTATCAAGCTAAATATGAACTATCTTGGACCGATGTAAAGCTGTTTACAAGAGGACTCGCAGGATTATTCGCTCTACTAGAAAAAACAGTTACTGGTTGCGAAGAAGGAAATTGAGTAAAATGAAATTTTTTAAATACTTCAAAATCTTTAGTGTTTAATTCATTTCTTGCAAGTCCACTTAGAAGTTCCAATGGTATTCTTTTCGTTCTCATTCCAACTACATTAATATTTTTAGCCCCTTCATCAATTCCAACTACATTAATATTTTTAGCCCCTTCATCAATTCGCCCAGTAAAAATATTATTTTTTTCACTATTTTTCTGAAATAAAAGAGATAATTTTTTAGCTTCTGAAAAATAAAATTTATCTTTATCCTCTGAAATTTCTTTATTTAAAATTTGTAAATTTTGCTCATATTTATCTTTTTGATTATTAACTCCACCGCATTTAATAGCTATAGCAAGATATTGGTAAAATTTAAGTTTTGAGTCATTACTGCCATTTGAAATTTCTTTAATTGCATCGGTTATCGATTTCTTCACTTTTTCTTCAATAATTGAGGATTCGATATTTGTTTTATCAGCAGATTGATCCCGATATAAAAAAGAAATTTTAGTTTTATTAACATGGTTAGTTTTTTTTTCGTTGTAAATTCCATATTTATTGTCGTTAAAAGTTTTATCGTAAAGATGTTCATAAATAGTTTTATCGGGAAGATCTACATCGTCATCACTAACATTACTTTCATCACTATTTTTGGAAAGCTCTTTCTTATCTTTGCTAGGAAGTGAACTAGATCTTTCAGGTAAGGAAGGAGGTGGATTTAATGTTAAGGAAGGAGGTGGAGTTAATGTTAACGATTCAATTCTCTTAGGCGCAACAGGAGGATCTTTTTTTTCTTGCAATTCCTCCCGTGAATGTAAACTTGATTGCATAGTTGCTTTTTGAGATTTAGCGCGAAGAGGAGAAAAAATTGTTTCAGTTTCTGATGTTGATTTCGAACCATTATTCTTTGCCGGCAGTCTCGATGACCTAATTCTCAATGATCTTAACATATTACTTTGAGAATCTTCTATCGTGAACCCGGAACCTTGCGAAGATAAATCTCTTCTAAATTTACTAGCCCTTTTTCCTATTAACCCAGAACCTTGCGAAGATAAAACTTCTCTAAATCTCTCAGCGGGTTTTCCTATAGACTCAGGATTTCTAGAATATTGAAAAGTTAAATTTCGAGGAGAAAGAGAAGATGCATCAGCTGGTTGCGCTCGAGGAGAACTAGGAAATCTTTTAACTGATTGGAATGAATCATTATCTCTCAAGACCTCTTTATTATCCGGTTGGCCTTCTATAGATCCTAAGATATTGGTTGACGCTAAGTTGGGAACTGAAAATTTTACAGAATCATCGGGTTTTCTTCTTTTTTTAGAAGCTTCAGATTGAGGAGCATGGCAAGGCTTTCGCTTTGCAAAAAAAAGTAAGTCATATTGATTTTTCATCTCTTTATCATCTGATAATAAAACATTTTTCAAAATTTGGAGTAGTTCTATAATACGAGGAAATTTATCAGGATTTATTTCTTTTTTTTCAAAATATTCTAATATTTCAAGTAGTGGGCCTTTTTCATATTTAATTAATCGATTTTTTGTATTAAACACAACCCTAAATTCAATCGAATGATTAGGTCTCTTTGATAATTTGTTTATAACATCGCTAATAGTTGTAGGCTCATCTTCGCTATCATCCAAAATAGCTCCAGAATTTAAAATTAAAATTATTTCATTTTGATGATAAAGATTATAATGGTAAAAATTATTTATTTTATCTAATCTATAATTTCTTTTGGTAAGGCAAAATCTAAAAACACCTAAGCCATCAGTAGGATTAAAAATGAAACT
>CAILUF010000198.1 GCA_903837365.1 uncultured Alphaproteobacteria bacterium
CGAAATAATGCTTGGATAACCTCTGGATTTTCAAATAATGATGATTCTCCCGCTTCTTTAGAAAGAAATTTTCTGATAAATTTATCGGCATCTTCAGGGGTTGTTATTAACCCACCAGCTGCCCTGGAGTTGCCCGATGAATTGAAGTTCATTTCTCCGCTATATTCTTTTTTTGATTCTCCTTCTCCAAGTTCACAAGGGGTGATAAAGCAAAATCCTGTTGTAGAATTTGTGTCTTGATTATTTGCGCTTTTTTGTCTAGTTCTAGTAGCACCAACTGGATCAAGAACTGCATCTTTTAAAGCTTGATCATATGTTTTTTCTGATATCAATTCCATTATCATTCCAGAAAGCTCGGTGCCTAAATTGCTATAATTAAAATCTGGGTATTTATCGCGATTCGAATCGTAATTTGAAAATTGCAGCACCTCTGCACAGCTAAATTCTTTACTAGGATTATCCAATCGCATCTTTGCGATTTTCGCCTCATCTCTGTGACCTAGAGCGTGGGTATGATTTAACAAATCCCTTAATGTGACTTGAGAATAATGATCTATTTTTTCAATAGTTGTAAGATGGGAACAATCTGGAAATTTAGCTTTTAATCCAGCCATAAAATGAGAAAGTTTGGTATCAATTCCATCGGGAAAATTTTCAGTTTGACCATCCGCTAATCCGCCACTCTTTTTTGCCGTTAACTCTTGATCCCATAATTTTAATAAAGCCGCGGATGTAAACATTTTAGTGACACTGCCAACGGCAATAGTGGTGTGTTGATCAATTGGCTCACTATTTTGATACGGAGATTTTTTCCCCCAGACCAAAGATGATTTAACTTGTGCATGTTCATCAAAAACAAAAGCCTGAACTGCATTTGGAGTAATGTTTTCCTCAGCGCAAACATAAGTTTCTGGTAATGTTGAATTAAGTGACAAAGCTTGTATTTCTTGAGTATTTGGCATATGAAATTATTTGTTAAAAACGGATAGTTAATCAATTAAGTTATAAAAAAAATTTAAGAAAATTATTATTTTTTAGTTGTTATTGACTGTTTTTTAAAAAATGCTCCAAATTATTCTATCTTCTTTATGAGATTTTTAGTCAAAAATATGAAGTTAAAATAGTTAATTCATAAACTATTAATTTGACAATTTAAATGTCATTACTTAGCTAACTGCATTGATTTTCGTCTCTTGAAATTTTATTTTTAAAAATTACAATAATTAAATCTTAGTCGAGATTTTCTTTTTCACATAAAAAATAATCAAGAAATACTCAAAAAAAATCCTCGCTTAAGAATTTCAAATTGCCATTTGATTAATTTAATTTTTTAAAGCAATGAATAAAAATCTTTCATTAATTAATTATTCTGCAATCAATGCCAGAAAGGCTAAAACACCTCAATCTTCAAGGGATTATAGCAAGGATAGTTTTGTAGAATATCTTCGTAAAATTCAAAAATTTGCAATTTTAAGCAAAGAGGAAGAAGAATTTCACACAAAAAATTATTACGAAAATAACGATAATAATTCGGCGCGGATTCTTGTTGAAAGCCATTTGAGACTAGTTGTAAAAATTGCTGGACGTTTTAAAAATTACGGCTTACCGATAATTGATTTAGTGCAGGAAGGCAATCTGGGATTGATTCAAGCTCTTAAAAAATTTCAACCTTCCAAAGGTTTTCGCTTTTCGACTTACGCAATGTGGTGGATTCGCGCTTTTATTCAGGATTTCGTTTTGCGCTCTTGGTCATTAGTTAAAATTGGTACCACAAATGCTCAAAAAAAATTATTTTTTAATCTTCACAAAATAAAAAAACGTCTTGGCATAGAGCAATCAACTAACGCTATTGATGAAGTTAATATTAAAAAAATTGCCGAAACTCTCAATGTTGATTGCAAAGAAGTTAGCGATATGGATTCAAGGCTTAGCCAAGGAGATTACTCCCTTAATCATCAAATCCACAATGATGAAAATGACTCTATTGAAATAGGAGACATAATGGCATCAAGCGATGAAAGCCAAGAGCAAATTGCCATAACTACTCAGGATCAAATGCAAAAAAAACAAATTTTTTCACAAGCTTTTTTAAAACTCGATTCTCGTCAGCAAGATATTTTACAAAAAAGACATCTCAATGAAAATGTCTCAACCCTTGAGGATCTAAGTCATATTTATAAAGTTTCACGCGAAAGAATTCGGCAAATTGAAGAAAATGCTATTAAGAAAATCAAAAAAGAAATTGCTGAAATTATGCAACGAAATACATTTAAAATTGTTAA
>CAILUF010000199.1 GCA_903837365.1 uncultured Alphaproteobacteria bacterium
ATTGTCAATAAAATTTTTAATTCATAAATGGAAATGTTAGAATTCTTCCTGAAATCATAATCGCATCAATCACTAGAGTAAGTGGACTTAGACTTGCTTTAGCAATTTTTTGACCATTTGTTAAATCCGAATAAATGCGAATATTATATGGCGAACTTAATCTTGGCGTATAAGTAGTTACGTCCTTTTTAGCTTGATAGCGTTGACCGAAAACTTTAAATTCAATTGTAAATTTTTCTTTCATTTCAACAAAGCCAAACATTCTAAGGTTTTGTAAGTCATTGAAGTTAATGGAATCCTTATCAATATCGATTTCTACTTTGCCTGAAACATTATTATTTGGGAAAATTTTTAAAATAGTTTCATCGGTATTGATGTATAATTTTTTACTATTTTTCCATAATAAAAGTTTTTGAATTAGACCGGAATTATCGTTAAAAACATAATGAAATTCATCATTGAGAAATACTACAAATTGTCCATCTTTACTGATTAAAAAATAATAAAAAACTTCGTTATAAAAATTATCACTCCACAATTTTCTAGTATAGGTATTTTCACAAGAAGAGCTAAGGAGTAGTAGTGGTAAAGCTATAATTAGAATTAATTTCTTTATAGAAAAAATCATCGTAAAATTTATTTATTTTGGCAGTTTTTTTATTTATTTGAATTTAAAAATAAATTACTTTCAATAATTTTACCTTGCTATAATCTAATTTTGAAATAAAAATTTACTAAGTGTTTTTTAAATTAAATTTAAATCCTGTGCTTAATTTACCAAAAATAATTATTTTTAATTTTCTTAGCAATCTTGGCAAATATACTCGTCAGCAAATATCAAAGATTGGCGAGATAGTTATATTTGCTTCGCAAGCTACATGCAATTGTTTTGCAAGACCATTTTATCCGCGTTTAATTTTAGTGCAAATAATTCGCATTGGCTATTTTTCACTACCGGTTGTTGGATTGACAGCGATATTTTCAGGAGCTGTTTTGGCATTGCAAAGTTACTCAGGATTTTCAAGATTCAATGCTGAAAGTACAATTGCAACTGTCGTGGTTTTGTCAATTACTCGCGAACTTGGACCAGTTCTTGCTGGATTGATGGTTGCTGGTAGAGTAGGTGCATCCATTGCTGCTGAAATTGGTTTAATGCGTGTTACTGAACAAATTGATGCACTGCGAACTCTCTCAACGAATCCCATAAAATATTTGGTCGTACCAAGATTAATTGCTTCGGTAATTGTTTTGCCAATTTTAGTTTTAATTGCCGATGTGATTGGAGTGATGGGTGGATATTTGGTTAGTGTTCATTCACTTGGCTTTTCTGCTGGTCCATATATCGCCAATACTTTTAAATTTCTTGAAACAATCGATGTAGTTTCGGGTTTGGTTAAAGCTGGCTGTTTTGGTTTTTTAATTGCAGTTATGGGTTGTTATTATGGTTATAATTCCGCACGTGGTGCTGAAGGAGTTGGAAGTGCTACAACCAACGCAGTTGTATCTTCCTCGATCTTCATTTTACTTTCCAACTATCTCATAACTTTCTTATTTTTTGGGTAAAAAAATCTGCAA
>CAILUF010000200.1 GCA_903837365.1 uncultured Alphaproteobacteria bacterium
TCTATTAATATTTAACCATAGTTAACATTTTATAATAATATTTCACTTTGGGTTTTAATAATTTTTTTCTTTGCTGAATCTAGAATTAATGATTCAACAAAAATTGAATTTTTAGAATTTTTTCTAATCCCTTTAAGCAAATAGCCATCAGTAACCCCGGCACATGCAAAAATTACCTCGCCTTTAGCCATTTCATGTTCGCGATATTTTTTATTTAAATCGCTAATGCCCATTTCTTTGGCGCGCTTAATTTGTTTTTGATCATCATTAAAAATTAATCTACCCATCATTTGTCCACCAATTACACGAAGTGCTGAGGCCGAAAGAACTCCTTCAGGAGCTCCACCCGTTCCCATATAAGCATCGACGCGAGTTGATTGATTGGTGCAAGCAATAACTCCTGCAACATCGCCATCGCCAATTAAACGGATTCGCGCACCAGCTTCACGAACTTTGGCGATTAATTCTTGATGACGAGATCTCTCCAAAATCATAATCGTTAAATCGCTAATATCGCATTTTTTTGCTTGCGCTAAATTTTGAAGATTTTTCTTTACTGAATTGTCAAGATCTACAACGCCATCGGGAAGATTGGCACCAACGGCAATTTTTTCCATGTAAACATCTGGCGCATGTAAAAAACATCCGCGATTTGCAAAAGCTATAACTGCCAAAGAAGATTCTTGAGCATTAGCGCAAATCGTTGTTCCTTCCAATGGGTCAAGGGCGATATCTACTTCCAATCCACCTTTTCCAACTTCTTCACCGATAAACAACATTGGAGCTTCGTCGCGCTCCCCTTCGCCAATCACAACCTTTCCTGAGATTGGCATTTCATTTAAAGTTTGACGCATTGATGAAACTGCCGCTTGGTCAGCGCTGTGATTATCACCCTTGCCAATCCATGGATAGCAAGCAATCGCGGCCTTTTCCACCACTTCGATAATTTGCCGAGATAAATTACTTAACATAATTAACTTATTTTAATTTTATTTAAACTATTTTAAAGAATTTTAATTGTATTTTAACTATTACTGTTAATATCAAATTAACTAAAATTTAATCATTTAAAATCTGCTAAAAAATTTTTAATTTTAGCAAGAAATTTTAAATATTTCTTTATATGATTGCGGTAATTTTTATGCAGGAGAATTTTAGAGTAAAGCGATTAATTTTAAATTTACGAATTTATTTTATTAAGAAAAATTCTATAGGCCAATTCTATCTTTTTTCAATTTAATTTTATCCGTAAAAATCAAAAAAATTTTACTTAAAAAGCGATTTAACAATCAATGATGGAAGACCAACAATCGCCACTGCAGTTGAAGATGCGAGAGCGATGATCACAGAGTTTGAAAACCTATTGGTTGCGTCATTAAGGTGAACAATATAATCGAATGTAATAATGCCGATAAGCCAAACTAAATAAACGATTAAAATCCACACTGACCAATGTAAAATTCGTGGTTTATATTTTTTTTCAAATTCAAAATCATGTTTTGCACGATCAAAATCATGCTCGGCTTTTTTTAAATTTAGTTGCTCAAATTTTTGATTAATGGTTTGCTGTTCTTGTTTGGAAGAATTTTTTTTAATGATTTTTTGATCAGAAATAATCAAATTTTTTTCTTCGCTATTTTTTAAATTTTTATCTGAATTGTGATATTGATCTAAAATTTCCGAGAGCTGATTAGCGAGGCTCATTGTTATTCTTTTTTATTTCTCTCACGCTCAATAAATTTTTCAATTGCTTGAGTGGAGCGTTTTTTAATTAATTCATCATCTAATTGAGAATTTTTACCATTGTTAAAATAGGCTTGATGCCATGGACTTCCATCTTCATGAGTAATTTTGCTCAATGAAA
>CAILUF010000201.1 GCA_903837365.1 uncultured Alphaproteobacteria bacterium
AAAAATAGTGGTTTTTAATGTTAAAAGATTTTTTTATAAGAAAGGTTTTTTTGGCAATATTTTTAATCATTTTAAAAAAACACCAACATGCTTTTTATAAATTATTTCATTAATTTTTTTTCTAAAAAAAAATTTTTTTTAATTGCGATTTTTAGTTTATTAGTTGATCAGTCATATGCCGATATCGGTCGCAAAACTTCATTTGATAATCGAGGACAATGCGAACAAAATAAAGGAGTTTGGCGTGAATTTGGTAATGGCTGTGTTGATGAATGTTTTGCAAAATTTGATGAGTTTGGAGTTTGTACTTATGCGCGAACTTTTGGTTGCGATTGTGGCAAAGGTAAATGTTGGAATGGTGATGAGTGCGTTGGCGTTCTTGCGTATAAAAAAATTTTCGATGATTTAAAACAGCGTGAATTTGAGGAGATGTCGCAAGCAAAAAAGAAAAGAATTGCCGAAGCAAAAAAATATCAACAAGATTTAATTAGGCGAATGATTGAAAATAGATCCGCACTTACTGTTGCTAAGTTTAACACTGAGGATATAGTTGTTCCTCATAATAATTTTAGCAATAATAATTACAGCGATGTTTATAATAAAAAATTTCCACAAATTGCGCAAGGCAAACAATATGTGACTAACTATGATGAGCGTTATGGAGGTAATGGTAATCCCGACCCAAATCGTATAAAATCAATTCAATATCAAGCTCCTAAAAATGAAATTATTGAAGAGCCAATCTCAAATAATTCTGACATAAACCAAAAAAATATTAACACTAACCCAGGAACGAATCAGCTGCAGAATCAGCCAAATCAATCGCCGATTTTGAATAATCCCAATCAAAATCAACAATTGATAATTCAGCAACCAGGCATGGAAAATCAAGTAATTGCAAATGCCAATGAGTCTACTCCTGCAAATACCAATAATCAATCAATTGCCAATAATGAGATATCAAATCTTAAGGTAGAAAATACCACTCAAAAACCTGCTGAAGTTTTTGATGTACCTGTGGATTTTACAAAAACTAATGATAAAAATAAAAAATCTAGTGAATTACAATTGCCGATAATTGAATTGCCTCGTTAGTTTTATAAACAAATTTTTTTTGAAATTAACTGGCGATTATCCTTGGTTTTTTAAATTTTTTTTCTAGTTTAATTAAAGTCTATTAACTTATTTTAAAATTCATCGATGGTTAGTGATAAAATTTTTTATATTATTTTTCGCCTTTTTACACGTTGCCTTGGTCTATTTTTAATTTGCTTTTCATTTATTTATTTATTGTCGTTAATTTCGTTTGATTTAACAGATCCTTCATTTAACACAGCTTCAACGGATGAAAAAATAAATAACTGGATGGGAAATTTTGGTTCGCATTTGGCCGATTTATCATTTCAATTAATTGGCATTTCGTCATTTTTTTTATATTTAATTATTTCGAGTTTGAGCTTAAAAATGATTAGCAAAACAACTATAAAAAATTTTATTCCCAAAATTATTGTTTTACCGTTTTGCATTTTAAGTTTTTCAGTTTTTTTTGCTTCATTTTCTCAGCCCAGCTGGTGGGAACTTACTTCTTTGGGTGGTGTAAATGGTCTTTACATTATTAACAAATTGAGCAATATACCTCTTTTTTTAATTGGATCAATTGCACTTTTATTATCGTTAACTTTATTTTCATTTATTGTTGAAATAACAATTAATGATTGGATTTATTCATTTCGCTATAGTTTAATTTATATTAGTTATTTTTATCGAAAGTTATTTAAAGGTAATGAAAATGATGAGGAATTGTTAAAAAAAATTTCTCAAAATAAAATTCTTCACGATCAGTCAAATAATTCAGAGGATGAGGATCAAGAGGAAGAAGAGGATGATGAAAATCCAAATCAAGATCAGCAAAATTCTGCGATGCAAGATGAAGAAGAAAGTGATGATGAGAAAGAAAAAGATTCCTCATTTGATTTAAAACGAAAACTAAAAGAGATTGGTAAAAATAAAAAACCTAAAAGAAAATCAACTTATAAATTACCGCTACTTGATTTACTTACCGATCGTTCCGCAGAAAATAAAGATAAAAAAATTAGTCGTGATTTAGTTGAGTCGCAATCGCGATCCTTGATTAAAGTCTTAGAGGATTTTGGTGTAAAAGGAACTGCGGTTGGTGCTAAAGTTGGACCGGTAATTACTCTTCATGAATTTGAACCGGAGGCTGGAACTAAAGCTTCGCGCGTTATTGCTTTATCGGATGATATCGCTAGATCAATGAGTGCAATTTCAGCGCGAATTGCGGTTGTAACCGGTAAAACATCAATTGGAATTGAATTGCCAAATCCTAAGCGTCAAATGATTTTTTTTCGCGAAATGTTGGAGTCCAAGGAATATAAATTTTCTCAATTTTTCTTGCCAATTATTTTAGGTAAAGATATCGGTGGAGAAACGATGATTGCTGATTTGGCAAAAATGCCTCACTTGTTAATCGCTGGAACAACTGGCTCAGGAAAATCGGTTGGACTTAATGTGATGATTTTGTCGATAATTTTTAAACTTCGTCCTGATGAATGTAAGTTTATTATGATCGATCCAAAAATGTTAGAATTGTCAATTTACGATGGTATTCCGCATTTACTTTCGCCAGTAGTTACGGAGCCAAGTAAGGCAGTGGTTGCCCTTAAATGGGTGGTAGCAGAGATGGAAGAGCGTTATCGTTTGATGTCAAGTTTTGCAGTTAGAAACATTGCTGGCTATAATGAAAAAGTTGAAAAAGCGATGATCAATAAAGAAAAATTAATGCGTAAAGTTCAGACCGGTTTCGATCCTAATAACGGTAAACCGATAATTGAAGAAATTGAATTTGAGCCAAAGAAAATTCCGTTCATAATCGTCATTGTTGATGAGATGGCGGATTTAATGTTGGTAGCAGGAAAGGAAATCGAAAATTCAGTACAGAGATTGGCGCAAATGGCTCGTGCTGCTGGAATTCACCTGATTATGGCTACGCAACGTCCATCGGTTGATGTGATTACTGGAGTTATTAAGGCTAACTTTCCAACGCGAATTTCATTTCAAGTTACATCGCGAATTGATAGTCGAACTATTTTAGGAGTGCAGGGTGCAGAACAGTTACTTGGTCAAGGCGATATGATTTACATGTCAGGTGGAAGTAAAATGGTTCGAATTCATGGTCCATTTTGCTCAGATACTGAAATTGAAAATATTGTGAATTTTATTAAGAATCAAGATCTCAGTGAATTTGAAGAATCAGAAAAAATTTCATTTGATGAGTCACTGGCAAATTTAGATTCTGATTCTGATTCAGCTGGATCGCAAGATGGTGGTGGTGAAGGGGATATTTATAAGAAAGCGGTAATGATTGTTCGTCGTGATAAAAAAGCTTCGATTAGCTATGTTCAAAGGCAATTGCGAATTGGTTATAATCGAGCTGCAACATTAATCGAAAAAATGGAGCAAGAGGGAATAATTACTCCTCCAAATATTTCTGGAAAAAGGGAAGTGATTGAAGATTAACAATCGAAAAAAAAATTCTTGCAATTATCGATTGTAAAAATTTAAATCTCCTAATAATTCTTTTAATTTAAAATAGCTAAAAATGGTTAATTCTAGTTCGGTTTCAATAATAAGTTTAATTACTCACGCAGGACTTGTCGTTCAGTTTGTAATGTTGATTTTACTGATTGCATCGCTTTATTCATGGGCGATAATTTTTGATAAATTTTATAGATTTAATCTTTTAAAAAAAAGAAGTGATATTTTTGAAGAAGCTTTTGAAAATAATTTTTCGCTGGATCGCATATATCACGATGTTAAAAATAACGATAATCATCCAATTGCAAAAATTTTTTTAGCTTGTATTAATGAATGGAAATTAAGCAATATAAATCAAGATACTCACGAGAATCCCGAAAGAAAAACCGCTCTAAAAGAGAGATTAATCAACGCCATGCAAGTAGCTAATAACCGGGCTATGGTTAAATTAGAAAGCGGATTAAATTTCTTGGCAATAATTGGTTCATCTGCTCCTTTCATAGGATTATTCGGAACGGTTTGGGGTATTTTAAATTCGTTTCAAGCAATTGCGGTTAGTTCAAATACTAGTCTATCCGTTGTTGCACCTGGTATTGCTGAAAGTTTATTGGCAACGGCAATTGGTCTTTTCGCTGCGATTCCAGCAGTATTTTTTTACAATATTTTTACAACTAAAATTAATCAATTTAATGAGAGAGCGGAAAATTTTTCATTGTTATTGCTTAACATTTTATCGAAAGAATTGGATAAATAAAAATAGAATTGGATAAATAAAAATTTTAAAATATGCATCAAGAATCAATTAGAAATTTTATTGTCAATGAACAAGAATATTTTATTAACCTTGAAGACATAGATGATGGGCTATTTGGATTTAAAATCCAAATTAATAATTCCATTTATGATTTCGTTTATGATGATATTTTGCATCACTTTAAATGTCTGGAAATATTGAATTACCAAAGTAGTGAAATTTTTAACAAAGAATTTATCGACTACCATGTAACAAATTTTTTTACAATTTTTGATAGAAAAAAATTTCTTGGCATTGGCGATGAAAATATCATTGAGTTTGAAGATAATAAGCTGATCCTGAGTAACGATGATAAGATGTTTTTTTTCGATAATTCTTTGCAAATACTCTATGAAGTTGAGGATTATTATCTGTCTTTGGTAAAATTGATTTATGAAAAAAATTCTACAAAAAGAATAAATTATGTTAAAAGTCAAAAAAAATTAAATAACTTAATTAAGTTTAACTATGATTTATTAGAACTTAAATTGTTAAAAATTGAAATTAATAATCTGTATCTTCACTTGCAGCATTCAAGTGAAGAAGAGCTTGTTAATGAATTAAATATTGAATTAAAAAAATTAGAACAAGAATATAAGTTAAAATTAATTTCGGCATTAGATGCAAGAAATCATGATTATCAAAAAAATAATCGTAAATTTAATACGCGATATTTTTCTATAATTTTTAATAATTCATGGCTGTTTAGAGTTTCAAAAAAACTGATCAATTTTATTGAAATTGAATATTATTTATACAAATCTCTTCCAACTTTATATATCCTATTTTTTAGCAAAATTTTTAATGCTTTTTTAGTACCGATAATCGATTTAATGCTTGGTATTACTAATTTCATGTCATTTAATTACTATTACGAAAAAAAAATTGAAATTGATGAACAGCGTGAAAAACTTGCTGAAATTATTCATAATTTTCATGCAATAACTAAAGAACAACAATTGCAAAACGGAATCCTCTTTAAACTTTTTAGCAATTTTATAGATTTTATTTTTCTATATAGTTTTGAAATGATTTATTTTTTATTGGCAGAAATTTTGAGTATTTTTCAAAGACCAATTTATTTATTTAAAAAAAATCTCGCTTTTATTTAATTTTTTTAAGAACGGTATAAAATTTTATCTATTGAATTTGCCTCTGCGAAACCTTTCAGCCTTATTCTGCATGAATCGCATTGTCCACAGCTATAAATTTTTCCATCTATAAATTCTGGATCGTAACATGAATGAGTTAGGCTGTAATCAACTCCTAACTTTAAGCCATTTAAAATTATAGTTTTTTTATCCATATCGCTGAGTGGCGTATGAATTGTAAATTGATTTTGTAAGTCAATTGTTGAAGCGCAAGCAAGATTTGCCATAGATGTAAAAGCGTTTATATAATCTTTTCGACAATCGGGATATCCGCTATAATCAATGGCATTAACTCCGATAAAAATATCAAAAGCATTTATCACTTCGCAATAAGCCAAGCAATATGATAAAAAAATTGTATTTCGCGCTGGAACGTAAGTAACGGGAATTTCATCGCTAATTTGCTGATTTTTATCAAAAGCAAATTTAGATTTGGGAACTGCAATATCAGCGGTTAAAGCTGATTTGCCAAAAATTCTTAAATCAATATTGGCAATTTTATGCTCTTTGAAAGAAAAAAAATTGGCAATTTTTTTGGCACTTTCAAGTTCAATTTTATGACGTTGTCCGTAATCAAAACTTAGACCATACAATTCAAAGTTTTGCGCTTTAGCGATTGCGGATATCGTAGCCGAATCAAGACCTCCGCTAATTAGAATAACTGCTTTTTTCATATCTTTTGTTTTTTTTTAAAATAATCCTTTTAAATTTTATTAGGTAAATTTAAATTATACCAAATTAGCTAAATAAATTTTCAGGTTAATTTGGTATTTGAGTAAAATGAAATTTTTATTATTGAAAAGTTTCCTTATGGGTGGTTAGCTCAGTTGGTTAGAGCGTTACGTTGACATCGTAAAGGTCGGAGATTCGAGTTCTCTACCACCCACCATTTCCAAATTCACCATTTAATTTTGTCGTTATTTAGAATTTTATTTTTAATCCAATTGCATTTTTGAGCGCAAGGAATTTTAATTTAATTGGTTTGATAAAACAATGCCAATAAATGAAATATATGCAAGAAAAACTAAAAAATCAAGAATCTATTCCCTCCAAAAGTCAAGATGTTCAAGCTTCAAAGCAAATTAATTTTAATGATATTTTAAAAATTAAAAACATAGAACATTACAAATTATTAGCTTTTTTAATTATTGAGGATTCAATTTCTGGTCCAGAAGTATATGAATTTTTTAAAAAATTCTCTCAAGTTATTAATGATTCCAAAAATGTAAATATTGCTAAGCTTAAAATGATTGGCGAATTAGTAGCTCAGCAAAAATTATACATAGATTGCGTTCTCGAAATTCTTGTCGATATGATTTGTACGATATTGGTAGATGAGAAAATTAACGATGATAAAAAAATTATTTTCTTAGAAAAAATTAATAATGAATTTATTTTTATCTCCTCTTTTAAAAATGAAATAGGAAGAATTTATGGCAAAGAGGAAAGGTTAACAAAAGCGATTTCTCGCTTGATCCAGTTAATAGCTCCACATGAAAATGATATAGTTGATGGTCATAATTTTTTATTCAAAACCAAAAATGAAATCTATCAAAAGTTGCAAAATTTTTTATTATTTCACTTGGTGCGTGGATGCGATATGTTTGAAAAAATGATTATAAAAAATGAGTATAATATTTTTATTATTAATCAAGAAGTGCTGTTAGAACATAATCAAAGTCAAGATAATTTAACAAGTGAAGATAAAATATATATTCAAAAAGCCTTGAATATTTTAAATGAGGAAAAGTTAATTATAAAAAATAAGTTAGAATTTTTATTGATGGTTATCGCAACCAAGCCTTACGAAATAGCCGTTCCACTAATTCTTGGAATCACTGATTATGAGATGCTTCATCTGCAATATACTGAAATTGAACAAAATGTTATTGCTGTTAAGAATTATTATCGCGATTTGTATTTTCTAGAATTAAGGAATGCTAAGAAAAATTTTGAAATTTCTAAATTAGGTCAAAAAGCAAAAGTATTTTTTAATCAAGCTAAGGAAGAAATTGAAATTTCAAATGATCAACTAAATGCTACTGCCAATCTAATAAAATCGAATTCAGTGGAATAGGGATTGAATAATTAAATTTGGCGTTGTGACGAGGATAAATTGCGGTCGTTTCGCTTGCAATTTTTTTCTCCCTAAAATTTTCATAACCTTTTTCTCCCTAAAATTTTCATGACCTCATAAATCATTTGAGATCTAGCTCCACCTCAAGGATGTAATTAAGGTGCTCGCAGGATTTAGGAGTGGTTTTTAAATCTTAGGTATGGGATGTAATGCGGAGTTGTTTCTTCGCTTAAATTAGCTGTTTAAGGCTATTTTCAATGCGAAGAAACTTAACACAAATTTATCTTAGATAAAAGAATAGTTAAAAATACTGAGATTATCTTAACTATTAACTAAATTTTTATTAGTTAATAGT
>CAILUF010000202.1 GCA_903837365.1 uncultured Alphaproteobacteria bacterium
ACATGTTTTTTACTGATAAAAATTCTTTAGTAAAAATTAAAGATCCCATGGAATATCTTCACAAATTAAGATTTTTTAAAAATAAAATTGTAAATAAAATATGATTAAAACACATTTTTTTGGGAAGGATTGCATAATTGACCGAGCATTAATAAACCGCGAAAATCTAGCGCTAAATTTAAAAAATCAGCAATTTATTTTTCAAAATATTTTGTTATTAAATCAGGTGCACCAAAAAGAAGTGGTGGTGGTTGATGATAAAAGTAAAATATATGGTGAATCAAATCTACCTAAGGCTGATGGCATTGTTAGTAATTTAAAAGAGGTAGTGCTCGGAATTGTTACCGCAGATTGTTCGCCAATTTTATTATTTGATAATGAAAAAAAAGTCATTGGCGCTTGTCATGCTGGATGGCGTGGAGCCAAGGCTGGAGTGATTTCACAAACCATTAACGAAATGCGAAACTTAGGAGCAAAAAATATTTCTGCGCTAATTGGTCCGATGATTCAACAAAAATCCTACGAAATTTCGTTTGAATTTTACGATGATTTTATTGACGAAAATATCGAGAATAAATTTTTTTTTAAAACAATTGAAAACTCACAAAAAATGTTATTTGATCTTTGTGGATATGTGCAAAATAAGCTACGTGCTGAAGGGATTTCGGCAATTGAAAATTTAGCAATCGATACTTATGAAGATGAAAAAAATTACTTTAGCTTTCGAAGATCAAAACATCAAAATCAAGTAGATTGCGGAAGAAATGTTGCGGTGATTGCGATTAATTAAAATAATTGACATTAATAAAGTTATTTTTTTAATGCAGAATCAAATTTTGTAGCTTTTACTAAAGATGCACAATAGTAAACAAGAATAAATAATTTATGAGAAAAATATTTGTATTAATTAGTTTATGTTTATTTTCATTAAAAACTAATGCTAGTAGTAATTTAGGTGATCGAAACCCTGTTGCTAAGGATTCCATAGCTTTTGATAAAATCACCGTAACTGCTTCTACATCCTCACTTAGTTCTGATAATCTTGAAATTGCCAAAGAAAAAATTAACAAAATTTCTGGCGGAGTTGCGATTGTTGAAAACAAAGAATTGCAAAGCAAATTTAGTTACAATGTTAAAGATATGCTTGATTATGTTCCGGGTGTTTTAGCGCAACCAAAAGCTGGACAAGAATCGCGTTTATCAATTAGAGGTTCAGGCTTATCGCGCACTTATCATTTGCGCGGAATTAATCTTTATCAAGATGGTATTCCTATAAATCTTGCGGATGGTTCCGCTGATTTTCAGGATGTTGATCCATTGGCATTTGATCATATTGAAGTTTTTAAAGGAGCAAATGGTTTGCATTTAGGATCGGCAAGTTTAGGTGGAGCAATTAATTTCATTTCACCAACGGGTTATAATTCGGATGCTTTTAGCGCGAGGATTGAAGGCGGAAGTTTTGGATCCACTCGAGCTAATATATCCAGCGCAAAAGTGATTGATAAATTTGATTATTTTACTTCGCTTTCGCATTTTCATTCTGATGGCTATCGCAATCAAAATTCGCAAAGCGATAGCAAATTATTTTCTAATTTTGGTTATCGAATTAGCAATAATCTTGAAAATAGAACTTACTTTACGGCAGTAAATTCCAATTTAGAATTGCCTGGAGCACTTACTCGCTCACAGATGAATAACGATCCAAAGCAGGCTAACAAAGCAAATATTTCTGCCAAGCAAGAACGTAATTTTAATTTATTTCGCCTTGCCAATAAAACTTCATGGCGTAGCGAAAATACTAGCTTAAATGCCGGTATTTTTACCAATATTAAAGAACTTGATCATCCAATTTTTCAAGTAATTCAACAGCAAACCTTGCATTACGGAGCATTTGGCGATGCTAATTTTAAAAATAATTTATTTGGATTTAAAAATGAATTTTTGTTAGGATTGAATTTAAGTACCGCAACAACTGATTCCAAAAGATTTGCTAATGTCAATGGTAGTGCAGGAAATTTAACCGTTAATGGCGATGAAAAATCTAGTAACGCAATTTTTTATGCTCAAGATAATTTATCACTTAATGAAAAATTTACTTTAACAACAGGATCGCAATTTATTTTTAGCAAACGCGATTATCGTGATTATTTTTTAAGCGATGGCAATCAAAGTGGCAAAAGATATTATCACGGGATCAGCCCTAAGATTGGTGGAATTTATCAGCAAAATAAAAATTTACAATTTTTTGGCAATATTAGTGCAGCCTATGAACCACCTACATTCACCGAGGTTAGACAAACAAATTCTTCGGGACTCGCCAATATTTCAGCGCAAAAATCCTATAGCTTTGAGCTAGGTACGAGAAGGGTTAATAGTTTTATCAATTGGGATTTGTCACTTTATCGTTCTTACCTTCGCGATGAATTAATTTTATTTACCGTTGCCCCTTCAGTTACCCAAGCGATCAATGCCAAAAGATCGATTCACCAAGGTCTTGAACTTGGCTTTGACAGTCAATTTTTATCAAAAATCTTAAGTCAAAATTTACAAAATTCTGGTCATAAAATTAAATTTAGAACTGCTTATACTCTTAATGATTTTCGTTTTGTTGATGATAAAACTTACGGTAATAATCGCATTCCGGGAGCCCCATTGCATTATATTCGCAGTGAAATTAAATATGAAAATTCGCGCGGATTTTTTGCGTCACCGAATGTTGAAATTTCTCCGCAAGGATTTTTTATCGATTCAGCAAATACCGTGAAGAGTCGAAACTATTGGCTTCTTGGCTTAAATGCTGGAATTGAAATTAATAAAAATATTTTGTTTTTTTTAGATGCGCGTAATTTGCTTAATCGCGTTTATTCGCCAACTGCCGATGTTTTATCAACTGCACCAAACTCAAATCCTGCAGTTTATTATCCCGGTAATTCTAGATCGTTTTTTACAGGCTTGAAATTTAAATGGTGATTAATCGGCAAAATTTTTATTATAATTTAATTTGGCGTTGGCATTTTTTTGCAGGAATTTTTGTTGCACCTTTTATTTTTATAATTGCCCTTACGGGCTCGATTTATCTATTTGCAGATGATATTGACGAATTGCAATTCGCAAAATTTTTTAACATTGAAAATCAAAATAAAAATTATGTTAAAGTTGATGAAATGGTTGAAAGTGTAATTGCAAAATTTCCTAATGCCAAAAAACTCGCTTATATTGCACCAAAAAATAATTTTAAATCTGCTTTGATAAGAATTGAAAATGATAAAAGGCAATTGCTTGTCGCTGTAAATCCTTTCGATGCTGAAATAATTGGCGTAATCGATTTTAAAAATCGTTTAATTTGGAAAGTTAGAGAAATTCATGGCAATTTAATGCTTGGAAAATTTGGCAAAATATTTGTTGAACTTTGCGCTTCATGGGCTTTGGTGCTGTTAATTACTGGTTTATATTTATGGGTTAATTACAAAGTAAAACAAATTTATAATCGACAATCTAGTTGGTGGAAATTTTTTAAAATTTTTATACCATCCTTTGATTTAAAAACTTCAAGAAATTTGCTGAAAGAACTCCACGGCTTTCTTGGTTTATGGATTTCAGGAATTATTATTTTTTTAGTTATCTCTGGTCTTCCTTGGTCATTTGTTGCGGGAAATATTATAAAATATTTTGAGAAAAAAACCGCAACTCCTAAAACTCATATTGGTTGGGATCAGGGTGGCAGTAAGACCCTAAAGTCTGCATCACTTGAGCAGGGGTGGAGCAATGATCACGCGCAATTAATTGCAGGTAAGGCAAATTCTAAAAAAATAAAAAAACAACCTTTAAGCCTTGAGCAAATTTTAAAAATAGCTAAAGAAAATAAAGATGTA
>CAILUF010000203.1 GCA_903837365.1 uncultured Alphaproteobacteria bacterium
TAATTGTTAATTAAAATTATTGTTTGAGTGGTTAAATGTTCATATATATCGCTAAGTTGGATTTTTTCTTGTGAAGAATTGCTAGTTTTTGAGGAATTAATTCTATGTCCACTAATTTTTCGAGGAGTTTGTTTTTGCGTTAAAAAAGCTGAACAAAAAATATTAAAATTTTGTATTTGGGGATTTTGTAAAAATTTTTCAATTTTAGATTTAATTTCTAGATTATTTTTTCCAGAAAATTCTAAATCAATGCAAAGTTTTTTTAAATTTTCTTGGTCAATTTTATTGTTAAATTCATCAATAATTTCATCATCGCTCGATAGGTTTTCATCAAGTCCAATAAGCTTTTTGAGGTATATTAGCGAACTTGTAAGATCGCCAAAAATATTTTGTAAATCGTCAATTTTATCTTTTTTAGAAATAAGTGAATTAATTAATTCTTCAAGATTTCCTTCATTGGTTTGGTAAAAAATTTCGGCAATAATTTTTTGTAATTTTTGATCATTTTGAGCATTTTTAAAAACTTCTTGGCGAGCTTTTTGTAGTAAAAATTTACTTTGAGTTTCTTGTATTAATTCAAAATTTAAAGGAACTTTAGCTTCGAGAGGAAAAGTTTTTAAAATGGTTTGACAAAATGAATGAATAGTTTGAATTGAAATTTTATTTTCATTATCAAGATTTTCAGCAAAGAGAGTTCGGGCTTTTTGAATTATTTTTGGCGTTGGATTTATTGCTAAATCTTCTAATCTTTTAATGAGCTGTTCTTGCGATATAACAACCCAATTACTTAATTCACTATCAATTCTTTCTTGCATTTCTCCTGCACCAGCCTTGGTAAAAGTCAAACATAAAATTTTATTTGGACTTACTTGATCAAGCAAAAGTCTTAGAACTCGATCACTTAAAATTTTAGTTTTCCCAGATCCAGCTGATGCAAAAACCCAAGCGCTATTACTTGGATCGGATGCTTTGCTTTGTAAATTAGTTAAATCTTGAAGGGCAGTTAAATCATGTTTTAAAATTTCTTTTGTCATTATCTTGCCCTAGATATTTCAAGATTTTTGGATGAAATATTTTATTGATTAATTTCTTGTTCTTGAGAGTTAATAAGATCTCCAGATGCTTCTTCGCTTTGTTTAGCTTTGATTAAGCTTCGATAACGTGCAACGCTGAAATTATGTTCTTGCAAGGTTCTTGAAAAAATATGATCACCTTTGCCACTTGCTACAAAAAATAAATAATCAGTTTTTATTGGATTAAGAACTGCACGAAGTGATGCAATACCAGGATTGCAAATCGCAGCAGGAGGTAATCCGTAGACGTGATAAGTGTTGTAAGGAGAATTATTTTGAATATCACTCAAGCGGATTGTTCGTTCAAGTTTTTTATCGCCCATCGTAAAAGAATAAATAATCGTTGGGTCAGATTGTAATTTCATGCCTTTATTCAAGCGATTAATGAAGACGGATGCAACCTTATCGCGTTCAGAATCAAGGCCAGTTTCCTTTTCAACAATTGATGCCAAAATAATTGCTTGCTCTTTTGTTTTAATTGGAATTGATTGATCGCGAAATTCCCACATTTCATCAATTGCTTTAGTCATTGATTCTTGCATTCTTCTAATCATGCCAGACTTGGTGTCATTGTATGAATAAAAATAAGTTTCAGGGAGAAGCGAACCTTCTTTGATTGACTCAGGAATTTGTCCAATCAATCCAGCTGAGCGATTAATCGCATGTAAAGCTGATATCGAACTTAGACCTTCGGCGATTGTAACTTTTCTAAAAAAGACATTTCCGCGAGTCATTTTGTGAAGAATTTTGTAGTAAGAAATATTTTTTTCAAAAAAATATTCGCCGTAATGGACCTTGGGATCCATGCCTTTTATAAGTTGCGAAATGTAAAGAAAAGTTGTTGGGCTTTTGATAATTTTTTCGTCGTAAAGTTTTTCGACAACTTGTCGCAAGGTCATTCCGCTGTCAATGATAAAACGCTTATCTTTGTGATGATATGAATTTGGAGCATTGAAATAAATGATGATAAAAATAATTATCGCCAAATAGGAAAAGACTGCGATTGAAATTGTTGCGCAAGCTTTAAGAAATTTTTCAGTCATTTTTAAAATCGTTTTAATACTAAGCAAGCGTTGGTTCCACCAAATCCAAATGAATTTGACATTACCACATCAATCTTGCGCGATTTGGCATTTTTAGCAACTAGATCAATATCGCATCCTTCGGAAGGATCGTCTAAATTTAAAGTTGGTGGAGCGATATTATCGCGCATTGCCAAAATAGAAAAAATTGCTTCAACCGCTCCAGCTGCTCCAAGCAAATGTCCAGTAGCAGATTTTGTTGATGACATCATCAATTTATAGGCGTGATCTTGGAAGACTTTTTTTATTGAATTAATTTCAATTTCATCGCCAAGAGGAGTTGATGTCCCGTGAGCATTAATATAATCAATTTGATCATGATTAACTTTTGCATGTTTTAATGCAAGGTTCATTGCGTATGTCGAACCTCTCCCAGTTGATTCCGGAGCGGTGATGTGATATGCGTCTCCTGACATTCCATAACCAATAACTTCGGCATAAATTTTTGCACCTCTTTTTTTGGCATGCTCTAATTCTTCGAGGACTAAAACACCAGCACCTTCGCCCATCACGAAACCATCGCGTTGTTTATCCCAAGGTCGCGAAGCAATAGTTGGATTATCGTTAAAATTTGTGGAAAGAGCACGAAGCGCAACGAATCCTCCGATTCCTGATTTACAAATTGCAGATTCAGCTCCACCTGCAATCATAACATCAACATCGCCATATTCAATCATTCGCGCAGAATCGCCAATCGCATGAGTTCCAGAAGCGCAAGCTGTAACGATTGCGTGATTGGGACCCATAAAGCCATATTTTATTGAAATTTGTCCCGAAGCTAAATTGATCAAACTTTGCGGAATAAAAAATGGACTGATTTTTTTAATACCCTTTTCTTCCATGTTAATTACAGTTTTTTCAATAGCAGGAAGTCCACCAATTCCGGATGCAATCATAATTCCTGTACGATATTTTTGTTCTTCACTATCGGCAATCCAGCCAGAATCTACAATTGCTTGATCAGCTGCGCACATTGCAAAATGAATGAAGCGATCCATCTTACGCTGTTCTTTAATATCGATATATTTATCGATATTAAGGGTATATTTCCCTTCGCCATGTTTGATTTCACCTGCGATTTTGCAAGGTGAATCACTTGGATCGAAAATTGAAATTAAACTAACTCCGGACTCGCCATTGACTAGTCTTCTCCAAGTGCCTTCGGCATCAGGTGATAGTGGGGTAACAGCTCCAATGCCGGTTACTACGACTCTTCTCTTTTCTTGCATTCGTTAAAAAATTGAGTGTTAAAAAACAAAATCTTCAAAAATATTTTGATAATGAAAACAAGTTTTAAAACATAAAAAATATTTTAAAAGATATAATTATGGGTTATTTTATAAAAAATTAATTAAAATTTTTCAAAAGTGAAAATTTGAAAAAAATTAATTACGAAATTTTAAATTAAAAATCATTAAAAATAATCGATAAGAATTTTGTAATATGCGCATTTTACTGACACCGATTTTTTTATGATAATCATATAAGATTGCAACTTCGTCAAGACGCAATGATAGTTTTGAAATTTTAATCAATAGCTCGCAGGTGTAGGTAAATTCTGGTTCGGTTATAAAATTATCTTGATATTTTTCATAAAGTTTTTCAAGAGTTTTTTTTCTATAAATTCTATAACCACTTGTGTAATCAAGAATATTTTTTTGATCAATATTTTTAGCGCCAAACAATGTCTGCAGAATCAGGGAAGTCGATTTGCTGATAATTTTGCGATGAAAAGGAAAAGAAGAAATTAAGCTTTTTTCAAAGAAACGCGAAGCAACTAAAAAGTCCAATGATTTTTCCTGAAAATGATTTATCATTTCTTTAATTTGCGTTGGGTTATGAGTATTATCAGCATCAAGCGAAATAATCAAATCCTCTTGATGTGAATTTTTTAAGACATGTAAAAAAATCTTTTTATAAGCAAGGCCAAGTCCGCGCGTATTTTCCTTCGTAAGAATTATAATTTTATGATGCTTACTAAACTCAGCGATTACTGCTTCGGAATTATCGTTTGATCCATCAAGGCAAAAAATAATTTCAAATTCTCGTTGCAATAATTCTAATTGCTGAGTTAAATCAGTTAATAATTTTCGAAGATTTTGCTCTTCGTTGTAAGCGCAAAGAATTATTTTTATCAAAATTGATTAAAAATTAAATTTAAAAAGAAGTTAGATTTTTAAGAATGCAGAAAAATTTTACAATCAAAAAATTTCAGGCCATAATTATTGGATCAGGAGGAGCTGGATTAATGTCAGCAATTTCAGCGCATGATTGTGGATTAAGTGATATTGCGGTAATTAGTAAGGTTTTACCAACCTACAGCCATACAGTATCAGCCAAGGGTGGAATTAATGCTAGCCTAGCTAATTCTGGCGATGATGACTGGAAATTTCATGCATTTGATACTTTAAAAGGAGGCGATTATCTCGCGGATGTTGATGCGGTTGAAATTTTATGTCGATTGGCTAATGAAGCAATTATTGAACTCGAAAAATTTGGTGTAGTTTTTTCACGCGATGAAAATGGTAAAATTGCCCAGCGCGCTTATGGCGGTCAAACCTTAAATTACGGTCAATCAAATTTAGCTAAACGCGCTTGTTATTCCAAAGATAAAACTGGACATACCATAGCTCATACCCTAGAACAGCAAGCATTAAAAAGGGGTATAAAATTTTTTAACGAATATTTTGTTATTGATTTATTATATGAAAATAAAAAAATTTATGGTTGTCTTGCCCTTGATATTGTAAATGGTGAGTTGGTGGTTTTTATTAGTCAGCAAACTATTTTAGCAACGGGAGGATATAGTCAAATTTATCGCAATACCACCTCGTCATCAATTTGTACTGGCGATGGATCGGCATTAGTTTTTAAAGAAGGATTGCCTTTGCAAGATATGGAATTTGTACAATTTCATCCTACGGGGATTTGGGGTAGCGGTTTTTTAATTACCGAAGCAGTTCGTTCAGAAGGAGCTTATTTGCTAAATATTAAAGGCGAAAGATTTATGAAAAAATATGCGCCTAAAATGATGGAGCTCGCTTCTCGCGATGTCATTTCGCAAGCAATTGCAACTGAAATAATTTTAAATAAAAATTCTCAAGATAATGATCGGCAAGATCAGGATCATGTTTATTTGGACATGCGTCATATCGATCAAGAAACTCTAAAAAATAAACTTCCCAATGTTGTTGAGATGGTGAAAAATTTTGTTCGCAAAGATACATCTAAGGACTTAATTGCCATTGCACCATCCGCTCATTATGTGATGGGAGGAGTACCGTGCAATATCGATTGCGAAGTAATCGAAGGATTATTTGCGGTAGGCGAGGTTGCGTGTTTATCAGTTCACGGAGCAAATCGCTTGGGATGTAATTCATTATTGGATTTAATTGTTTTTGGAAAAATTTGCGGAGAAAGAACTGCCTCAAAAATTCTTCAAGAAAAAAATCCACCAAGTCAAGAAGATCTAGATTTAAATTATCATAAAATTGCGATCAATATTGCTGAAAATAAAATCCAAAAATTAGCGAAAATTTTTGAAAATAATCAACAAAATAATCATCAAAAAATTTCCCAAGAAATTTTTCTTTCTTCATTAAAAAATCAATTATTAGAAAATAACGAAAAATGTTTAGGGGTATTTCGCAATCAACAAAATCTTGAGCTGGGATTGCAACAAACTAAAGAAATTTATCAAAAATTGCGTAAAATAAAAATAAAAAATCACCAATTAATTTTTAATGAAGAATTGATTGAATATTTGGAGTTGGAGAATTTAATTTTGAATTCATTAGCAGTATATTATAGCGCTATTAATCGAACGGAGAGTAGGGGTGCTCATTATAGAGATGATTTTAAAAATCGTGATGATAAAAATTTTTTAGCGCATAGCATGGTAAAAATTATCGATCTTGAGCAAATAAAGATGGAATATTTTTTAAAGCCAGTTAAAAATAACTCCTTAATTACTGAATTGAATTTAATTCCTCAACAGCGAAATTACTAAAAATGCGATATAGTGCCAATCTCAACATCATCATTAAAGCCATAGAGAAAGCTTCAAATCATGTTGCGCGTGATTTTGTTGAGCTTGAAAATTTGCAAGCAAATCCGCTTTCGGCTAACAAATTTGCAAGCCTAACTCTAAGTAGAGTTAGACAAATTTTAATTGATGAATTTACAAAATTTCGCGCTGACTATGATATTATTTTTGCGGATTCACAGAAAATAATTCGCAAAGAAAATAACGAATATTGTTTTCAAATTATTATTCTTGATGGTGTAGAAAATTTTTCGAGAGCTCATCCGGATTTTACAATCGCCGTTGCTTTGCAACATATCACTGCTGATAAAAAATATGAAACAATTGCTATGGCAATTAACAAAATCATCGGTGGAGAATTATACTACTGCGAGAAGGGTTTTGGGGCCTATCTCAATAGTCGCAGATTGCGAGTTTCAAAACGTAATCAAACTCAACAAATTATCGCCAGTAATTGTTTAAATTTTATTCAATCGCAAAAAAATATTCCTTACAATTATGGTTGTAATACTTTGGCAATTGGCTATTTTGCCGCTGCTCGATTGGATCAAATTGTTTTAAATCACAATTTATCACCCCATTTAAAATCATTTCTTCTCATCGCTAAGGAAGCTGGTGGAAAGGTTGAAGAAAAAGGTGAGCAAACAATTCTAACTAATTTATAAATAAATTAAAACAAACATGATTTATTATAACAAAATTTAGTATTTCACAATAACAATTAGTAAAAAAATATTTTCTTAACATGCAATTTATCGATGAAGTAAAAATCCAGCTGAAAGCGGGTGATGGTGGAAATGGTGCTTCCAGTTTTCGTCGTGAAAAATTTATCCCCCGCGGTGGACCTGACGGTGGAGATGGTGGAAGAGGTGGAAACATTGTATTTAAATGTACAAAAAATTTAAATACTTTAATTGATTTTCGTTTCAAACAGCATTTCACTGCCAAAAGTGGCGATAATGGTCGAGGTCGAAATCAATCTGGAATTTCAGGGCTAGATCTAATCTTGTTAGTGCCAATTTATACACAAATTTTTGAAGAAGAAACTTTGCAATTGCTTCACGATTTCACTCAAGATGGCGAAGAATTTATTATTGCAAAAGGTGGAAGAGGTGGACTAGGTAACAGTAATTTTAAAAGTTCAATTAACCGCGCACCAACATTTGCGCAAAAGGGTGAAGATGGAGAAAAAATTTATGTACAATTGCAATTAAAATTACTTTCCGATGCTGGTTTGCTTGGCTTACCGAATGCTGGAAAATCAACATTTTTAGCTTGCACAACTCGTGCTAAACCAAAAATTGCTGATTATCCATTTACAACTCTTAAACCGCAACTGGGCGTTGTTTATATCGACAAACATGAATTTGTATTAGCTGATATTCCGGGTTTAATTGCTGATGCAAGTCTAGGAAAAGGCTTGGGCGATAGGTTTTTAAAACATGTCGAAAGATGCGGTGTTTTATTGCATTTGATTGATTGTTCATTGCCTGATGTTGTAGAAAGTTATGCAACAATTCGCCATGAATTGCTCAGCTATAATGCCGATCTAATTGATAAACAAGAAGTTGTAGCTCTAAATAAAATCGATTTAATTGATCCAAAAATTGTTCAAAAGAAAAAACTGGCATTAGAAAAATTTATTGCCAAAAATTCTGCAAAACCAGTTAATGTTTTTAAAATCTCAACAGCTACAGGAGCTGGAGTTGAAGAGGTTCTACGTTTTCTATATCAAAAAATTAGTCAACATCATGAGCGCAAATAAAATCAAAAAAAAATCTGTAAAGAAAAATATTTCCCAAAGAAATACCGTAAAAAATACTGCCAGAAATACTGCCAGAAACACTGCCCTAGTTACCGGTGGGTCTAAGCGAATTGGTCGAGCAATTGCAATAAAATTGGCTGAATTGAATTACGATCTAGTCATAACTTACAATAATTCTAAAGCTGAAGCTGAAAAATTAGCCAAGTTAATTGAAAAAAAATATTCAGTAAATACATCGATTTTTAAAGCTGATTTACGAAATCAAGAAGAAGTGAAAGCATTACTTGATTTCATGGTTAAAAATTTTGGCAATTGGAATTTATTGATAAATAATGCTTCTATTTTTAATCCTTCAAAATTCCTTGGTAATAATGCTTGCGAAGAATGGCAAGATAATTTAGCAATTCACATGCTATCGCCAATTTATTTAATTAAAGAATTCACTAAACAAGTTATAGCCAATAAAATCAAGGATGCACAGGTTATTAATATGCTTGATAAAAATATTGCTCGTCACGATACTAAAAATTTTTATTATCTTTTAACTAAAAAATTTTTAGCAACTGCAACTAAAATGATCGCTTTAGAAATTGCTCCAAATGTAAGGATTAACGGCATTTCCCCGGGAAAAATATTGGCCAGTATCGATAGTAAAAATCCTCAAAAAGAATTAGATATATTAAGCAAAATAATTCCCTTAAAAAAAATTGGCGATGTTGAAAGTATAATCCAAAGTCTTGAATTTTTGATAAAAAATAATTTTATTACCGGTCAAATAATTGCAATTGATGGAGGTGCGTCGTTAAATCATGCTGGATAATAATTTGCAAGCAATCGCTATTTTTGCAGGTCGAGGACAATTGCCAAAAATTCTCATTGAAGATTGTTTAAAAAAAAATCGTCATTTTATTTTATTTTTACTAAAAAATGAAATATATGACGAAGACTACTCTAATCATAATCCAACCGTAATTGCTTATGGAGAAATCGAAAGATTTTTAACAATTTTGCGTGATAAAAATATTCGCAATATCGTTTTTATTGGAGGAGTTACTAAGCCAAATTTTTCAGCATTAAAAGTTGATAAAAAAGGAGCAATTTTACTTACAAAAATAATTGCTAATAAAATTTTAGGCGATGATGCAGTTCTTAAAACGGTAATTAAATTTTTTGAAAAAGAAGGTTTGAAAATTTTAAAAATCGATGATTTACTAGATTGTGTATTTTCCTCTAAAGGCTTGATTAGCAAGATTGTTCCAGGCTATGAAAATAATTTAGATATTGAATTGGGAATAAAAGCGATCAAACATTTTTCAAAATTTGATGTTGGACAAGCTTTAATCGTAGCGCAAAAGCAAATTATCGCAATTGAGGCATTAGAAGGAACTGATGCAATGATTTCAAGACTTCAAACTTTAAGGGGTGATTTTAAAAATAATGCGGTTTTAATTAAATTAAAAAAACCACATCAAAGCGATAAAGCTGATTTACCAACAATTGGTCTTACGACTATCGCTAAATGCGCAGAGGTTGGAATTAAAGGGCTGGTAATCCAGGCAAATTCAACCTTAGTTTTAGATAAAGAACGGCTAATTGAAGCTGTTAACGATAATAAACTTTTCTTAAAAGTTGTTTAAAAGTAATTTAAATTATTTAAACCTAAAATCTTTTAATTAATGCAGTTAAAAAAAACTAAATCAAACATAATTAATTCAGTTAGCGAAGAAGTAAAAATAATTTTTGGAATTTTTGAAGATCAAGTTCGCTTGGTTGGTGGAGCGGTGAGAAACTTACTCATCAATAAAAAAGTTAGTGATTATGATTTTGCAACTCCTCTTTTGCCAAGTGAAATAGTTCAAATTCTCAAGAAACATAATATCCAAACAATATCGCTGGCCATAAAATATGGCACAATAATTGCGGTAGTAAATAAAAAAAATTTTGAAATTACAACATTACGTAAAGACCTGGATCATAAGGGTCGAGACTGTGATGTCGAATTTGTTGATGATTATTTTGTCGATGCATCAAGACGTGATTTTACAATAAATGCTTTATATCTTGACTGCAATGGCATTATTTATGATTTTTTTAATGGCATTGAAGATTTAAAAAATTCAAAACTTTGTTTTATTGGCGATGCCAATCAAAGAATCAATGAAGATTATTTGCGTATTTTACGTTTCTTTCGCTTTAGTTGTGAATATGCTCAGGATCTTGATTATGTTGGTCTTGAGGCGTGTGTAAATAATAAAAATAATTTGATAAAATTATCCAAAGAGCGAATTAGAAAAGAATTTTTATTGATGCTTGATAGTAAAAATTATAAAAAATTAATTCAAATTCTTAAAATTTTTAATAATGAAAAAATTACTGAGGAGATATTATCGCCAAGCCTTGATTATAATGGCTTAGAAAAATTATTTGACTTACAAAATAAAATTAATTTTACGCCAGATTTATTATTGAAAATATTAATTATTTTTGTTGAAAATTTTCAAGATCAAAAGCCATTAAATTTAGATTTCTTAGATAAAATTTGCGCAACTAATTACGAAAAAAATAGAGTAAAAAATATTATGAACATCGCCAGTTTTATCCAAAATGAATTAACTATTTTTTCTTTAGAAAATGAAGTTAAAAATAGCCATGAAAATCTTGTCTTTAAGTGTAAGCAAATCATGATTGAATATGAGCCAAAGATTCTAAATGATGCCATAATATTTTTGATAATCAAAAATAATTTAACAATTAAAAATCTTGCAAATATTGTTGAGTTTTGTAATAATTTTCATTTACCTAAATTCCCATTAACTGGCAATGATATTTTATCCTTAAATATTCATGGAAGCAATGTGGGTAAGGCTTTAAATATGGCTAAAAAATTTTGGTTGGAAAATAATTTTAATTGTGAAAAATCTCAATTGATTAATTATTTAAAGAAATTTAACATTTAGGAAAATTTTATAAATTATAAATAAAACTATTTTGTTAATAGTTAAAGTTAGTTATTTTTAATAAACATAATTTGTTAATGTCCACTCTAGAGAAAGAAAAAATATATAATGAAATTATCGAATATTATCAATTTGCCGAAAGGCTTTTATGTGCCGTTGGAGAAGCTTCCGATATAAATTCAAGTCAACAATTTGAAATAATCGAAAATCTTGTTGAGAATTTGGAAAGCTCGGTAGAAAAATTATCACTTTGTTATATTGAGATTATCAAAGATGGTTATTCTAGCGAATTAATACAGAAAATTCGTGAATCATTGAATCAAATATCTGGACTAATTGAGAATTGCCGCACAAGGATTTTAATGCTTTACAAGCAGGATTAGCGCAATTTAAAAAAGTAAATCTATATGCAAGACTTTCAAGAAATTGTAAAAAAAATCCAAAAAGATTTAAACTCTGTTGATGAATTAATCTTAAGTTTTTCTCAAGGCAGATCGCCTTTTATCCAAGAAATATCGCATCATCTTATCCGCTCGGGAGGCAAAAGAATTCGGCCAATTTTATTAATTTTATCGGCAAAAATTTGTGGATTAGAAAATGATCAGCGCGTTTATAATTTAGCTTCAGCGGTTGAGTTAATTCATACCGCAACTCTCCTTCATGATGATGTTGTTGATAATAGTGAAATCAGACGTGGCAAAAAAACTGCTAGTGCAATTTGGGATAATAAATTTAGTATTTTGGTTGGTGATTTTTTATTCGCTACTGCTTTTGAGCAGATGGTTAAAAGTAATAAAATTGAAGCTCTTGAGTTATTGGCAAATGCATCATCAATCATTGCCGATGGTGAAGTTATGCAACTTGAAAACTCTCATGATTTAGCTATTACAATTGAAAAATATCAAGAAATTATTTATGCCAAAACCGCAATTTTATTTTCAGCTTCCACGCAGGTTGGAGGAATAATTGCTGATGCCAGTAATCTTCAAATTCAATCCCTAAAAAATTTCGGTAAAAATTTGGGAATGGTTTTTCAAATTGTTGATGATATTTTGGATTATGGTTCGAAGGAGGAAGTGCTTGGTAAGGATTTAGGCAATGATTTTTTTGAAGGTAAAGTTACTTTGCCAATAATCTATCTTTTGCAAAATGTTAATCATCCTCAAAAAGAATTTATCAAGAAGAAATTCATCGATAATCTTCAAAATAACCTTAAAAATAATGATGATTTTCAAGAAATTTTACAATTAGTTGAGCAATATAAAGCCTTAGATTTTTGTAAGAATATGGCTCAGGAATTCGCTTCTAAAGCCAAGCAGGACTTGAAAATTTTTGCCGATAGCCAATATTATCAAGACTTAATTTCAATACTTGATTATTCATTAAAAAGATTATTTTAAGTTAACTTATAATTTAATTTATAAAAAATAGTGATATATAAAACATTTCACAACATATCACGAAAAATTGTAAATTATTTTTGTTGTAAATTTATTTTTGCAATCGCAATATTTACTTTTTTTATTGGATTACCCTACAGCGTCAATGCGCAAATTATTGACAGTAAATTTTACGATTGGTCAGTTTATGAATTTCAAGAAAGTGAATTTTCATATAAAAAATGCTACATCGTTTCGCATCCTTTAAAAATCGATAGTGACGATAATTCGCGCAAAAAACCATATTTGATGATTGCGCGTTATCAAAAAAATCGCAGTGAAGAAGTAAGTATTTTTGGTGGATATGATTTTAAAATGAGTAGTGAAATTTTTATGATTGTTGATGCATTTCAATTTCATCTTAAGGCAAAGGGAGATATGGCTTGGGCTCGCTCAAAACATGAGGATATCTCAATAATTGAAACTTTGCTCAATGGTGCGGTAGTGAAAATTCGTAGCGATTCAGCTTACGGAACATACGCAATTGACGAATATTCTCTTAAAGGAATTACCATGGCTTATTTGCGCATGAAGGAAATTTGTCGATAAAATCTCCTAATAAGTTTCGTCACTGAGTTTTGCCACTGATCTCCTTAATAAGTTTCTTCGCTGATTTCCCCAATAAGTTTCGCTACTGAGTTTTGTAATGAGTTTTACCTCTCGAATTTTCTGCGTGATTTTGCCAATGAAATTTGCAAATAATTAAATTTAAAATTAAATCCTGCTTGCATAATTTTTCTTATCGATGCAAAATTAGTATCGGTGGAAGCGGGCGGTTTTACTCATTGAAAGGATCAGATTTGAAAAAAAGCAGTCCACATTTTGTAGGATCGGGTCGCTTCCACTTTGATTTTCTCTTCAATCGAATAGATTCGCCTTATTATGTCTTCATACTTGGTTCTTGCACGCAAATATCGTCCTCAGAATTTTGCTGAGTTGATTGGCCAAGAAGTTCTAGTAAAAACGCTCACCAATGCAATGCGCAATAATCGCTTGCATCATGGTTATATTTTAACTGGAATTCGAGGGGTTGGAAAAACTACTACCGCGCGAATAATCGCTAAAACTATCAATTGTCTTGATGTCAACGCAATCAGTAATTCCATGGCTTGCGGAATATGTGATAATTGTAAATTAATTAGCTCAAGTCATCATCAGGATGTTATTGAAATTGATGCTGCTAGTCGAACTGGTATTGAAGGAATCAGGGAGATTATTGATTCTATTGCTTATGCGCCAGTCATGGCAAAATATAAAATTTATATTATTGATGAAGTGCATATGCTTTCTAATCAAGCATTTAACGCTTTACTCAAGACCTTAGAAGAACCTCCGGCTAATGTAAAATTTATTTTCGCAACAACTGAAATTCGTAAAGTTCCCGTAACTATTTTATCGCGTTGTCAAAGATTTGATTTACGTCGTCTTGATGAGTTAGAAATTGTTAATCATCTAAAAAATATTTTGATAAAGGAAAATTTTGAAGCTGAGGATCATGCCTTGACCTTGATTGCTAAAGCTTCGGAAGGTTCAGTTCGTGATTCGCTTTCTCTACTTGATCAAGCTTTAGCAATTAATAATCATCAACATTTACTTACAACTGATCTTGTTGAAAAAATGTTGGGTTTAACGGATAATAATAAAATTATTGATTTATTAAATGAAATTTTTGGTGGTAATACCCAAAATGTTCTTAAGCTTTTTTATGAAATTTACAGTTTAACTTCCGATCTTAGTCAACTTCTTTTGGATATATTAGAAATGCTTCATAAGATAATTGCCTCTAAGGCTGTAGCTGATTATAAAATCTCTTCAATTTCTCCGGCTCAATATTCTAGAATTAATGAACTTGCTTCGCAATTATCATTGGCAAGTTTAATGAAAATTTGGCATTTATTAATTAAAGCAAAAACAGAAATTGATTTAGCAAATAATCAAAAAAATAGTTTTGAGATTTTGCTAATTAAGCTTTGTTTTGCCGTTTGTATTCCAGATTTGCAGAAAATTTTACTTGATGTAAAGTCAAATAATTTAAAAAAAAATGATGTGAATTTATCATCAAACTCACCAGAAACTGCAAAGACTTTGAATCAACAAAGTCTAAGCGCAGAGTTAAATTCAAATCAAGAAAATGATTCTGAAATTATCGCCGAAATAATGCGCAATTTCCCTGAAGCAAAATTGATTAATTAAATTTAAAATAAAAAAATTAATTTTTTAAAATACCTATTATTAAAAGTTCAATATTTTACCGAATTATTCATCGCGAATATTATGGAAAGCCAATTCTACAAAATATAAAATTATTTTTAAAATCATTAACAACGGAAGAGTTTATATCGCAAATTAAAAACGGTGAAAAAAATTTTCCACTAAGAGATTTCAGTTCAATATCATTTTTAGAAATTTCTAAAAAAGATTTTAGTAATTTTAATTTTTCTAGGTCTATTTTATCTAGATATAATGAAGATCAAAAGTTCGATCTTAATTTTTTAACATTGATAAGAGCTGATTTATCATATGCAGATTTAAGAGGAGCGAATTTAACTGGTACAATTTTAACTGAGGCTAATTTAACTGAGGCGAATTTAGAGGGGGTTAATTTATTGAAAAGTAATTTAACGAGAGCAAATATAACTCGAGCTAATCTAAGGTCAGCGTTTTTAAGATATACTAATTTAACGCAGAGTAATTTTACCGATTCAATTTTGAATTATGCAGAATTTTTGGAGGCTAATTTAACTGATGCGAATTTAACAAGAGCGAACTTAAAAAATGCTGACTTAATGGATGCAAATTTAACTAGGGCAAATCTAACGGAGGCATGTTTAACTAATGCTATTTTATCGGGAATAGATTTCACTGGTGCAAATTTAACTAAAGCCTGTCTAACTAAAGCGGATTTAACTGATGCAAATTTAATGCAAGCAAATTTAACCGGGGCGAATCTAGAATCGGTTATTTTATTTAATCTTAATTTAAAGAAAATCAATTTTACCGATGCGAACTTAGCAAAAGCAGAATTATCAGAAGCTAATTTAACCGATGCAAATTTGACAAGAGCAAACTTAGAAAACTCTAACTTAACGGACACAAATTTAACGCAAGCAAACTTAGCGCAAGCAAATTTGACAGGAGCAAATTTAACAGGAGCAAATTTGACAGGAGCAAATTTAAGTGACGCTAAGTTAAATGAAGTAAAGCTGAAAGAAGTTATCCAAGTTACCTTTTGTAGATTTGAAAAAGTTGAATTTCAAAGTGATTTAGGTGATGATCAGTCAATGGTTAATGATGCCAAAGAAGCTACAGCTCCAATCCTCTACCTCCTTCAAGATGGCGTTTTAAATGATAATCAAAAAAAAGAAATGTTGGGAATTGATGATGAAGTTTTTAAGCAATCTTTCACCAAGCAATCTTTCGCTCAGCAATCTCAAGCTTTACAATCCCTAACTCCGCAATCCCTAACTCTGCAATCCCTAACTCCGCAATCTAAAGTCCATAAATATTTAAATGAACTAATTTCTAAATTAACAATTCAAGAAGAAATAACTGAATTCAAAAAAGTTCTTGATGA
>CAILUF010000204.1 GCA_903837365.1 uncultured Alphaproteobacteria bacterium
TCTTGAATAAAATTCTGTAATTAGATGAGGTTCCATTTCAATGGCGTATGGAACTTCAGCGAATGTTGGTTTTTCAGAAAGTTTAACTGAGTAATTTGCTTTATCATGTTGCATGTAAGTTGGAATATCGCGCTCCATTTTTTCTAATGAATCAATTACAATAGCAAGGGTTCGTGATTTTTCACGAATTTGTACAACATCACCAATTTTCAAGCGATATGATGGAATATTAACGATTTTACCATTCACGGTAACATGCTTATGATTTACGAATTGTCTAGCAGCAAATACTGTTGCTACAAAATTTGCGCGGTAAACTATTGAGTCAAGTCTAGATTCTAGTAATAAAATAAAGTTTTCACTAACATCGCCTTTAAGTTTTGATGCTAATTTGAATGTATTGTAAAATTGTTTTTCAGAAATATTTCCGTAAACAAATTTCATTCTTTGCTTTGCACGAAGCTGAATTCCGTAATCACTTGAACGACCTTTTGGGGCAGAACCATGTTGACCTGGGCGATAATTGCGTTTAAGATATGGATCTTTAGCTTTACCCCATAAACTTCCACCGAGTTTACGACTGATTTTTTTCTTAGCTTGAATTCTTTTAGTCATACTAATTTGATATTTTAAGTTGGCGAATTTCTCAATTTATATTTTTAGGATTTATTTTAACCTAGTAAAACAATCAGTTTATCCGCAAACTCAGCGATGTTGAAAAGCTTAATAAACCGATTAAAAAAAATATTTGCCCTAAAATAGTTTTAAAAACTTGACGTTTTTAAAAGAGAAAATTCGTTGGAATTAAATTTTACTTGTGCAAAAATAAATTGTCAATAAGGTTTTTACCTTACAAAATAAAGGTATTTGGCAATTTATTAAATTTAATGGTTTATCGTGAGATAATATTTATTATTAATTAATTTGATTAAAAACTGTTTAAAAAAAATTAAAAATTATAAATCAATTAATTGATGTGATTTTTTAACATTAATTAATTTTTTTAAGGAGTTGTAGCAACGCAATTAGTCATTAACACAAAAGTCCCATCATTTGCGCAAATATAAGTTGCAGTTCCGGTAAATCCTTGTCCACTGCAATTTATTGAACCAGTTCCAGTTATAACTGATGATACATTGGTTCCTCCACTCACTCCCAAAACTTTACAGCCTTTTTTGCAATAATTTCCATCCTGCGAATAACCAGTTGCGCAAGAGCAATTTTGGTTAGCTCCACTATTGCCATTCTGACAATTATAACTTATTGATCCGCTATAACCAGCTTGATCGCAAGATACATTTCCTGACCCAGGTGCAACGAAGTTTGTTGAAGAGCCGATTACAGCTACTGGACAGTAATTAGCGTAAGGACAATTTTGTCCACACATTGCTGGATCGAACATTTTTATTTTCCATTTTTTGGTAAGATATTTTTCAACTTCTTTACGCTCTTCTATTTTTAATGCGCGATTGAAAATTATTAATTCCGCAATATAGCCATTGATTAATTCTTGGGTATAAGTTCCGTCATCCCATGCGCCAACGGTGAAAAGTGAAATATTTTTTGCACCACTAACGCTAGCGGTAGAAGTACTAAAATGATCGCTTACATATTGGTTTACAGAAAAACCATCATCGATAAAATATGTTAGATAATCTACTTTAGCTCCTAATTTTCCAGCGCTAAAGGCATTGATCGATTCAGCTTTTGGCGATGAGTAGTAAATTTTTTCAACAGGCGATTGATCGATTCCATAAGCAAAAGAAAGATTTTCGGCAACGCGTAAACCCTTTGAAGAGATAATGCTTTGAATTCCCGTCCCTATGTTATTTAAGCGAAATATCGCAAAGATAGATAGTTGATTGGTAGAACCAAAATTTACAGTATTATTTAAAAATTTTGTACCATTAAATTCAAGACATGGTAGTGAATTTATGCAGTTAGAGCGAAATATTGGCGATGAATCTAAGTCAGGTGAAACGAGATTATTTTTTAAAACTTCTTGCGGATTAATATCCTTCCACATTTGAACTCTAAAATTATCATCAGGTTCTTCAATTGAAAAACTTTTTTCAGATGTAGCTTCGTACCAACCTATAAGACCACGAATCGATGAAACTGGCGAACTTTGAGTTAATTGTTTTGCGGTTGATAATCTTGTAATGCTAATCAAGCGTGAACTTTGGGTAACTCCAACAACCAAAATTGCAATAATTAAAATTACTATCGAAAGCTCAATTAAACTGAATCCTTTGCGATGGTAATTTTTTTTTACCGAAAGATTTGTTCTTTTTATATTTTTAAATTTCTTTTTTTTCACTTCAAAAAATAATTTAAAATTAATCAAGTATTATCGGTGCTGGATAATGACCTAGCACTTTTATAAAAGGTTTAATTTTATTTTGTAATAAATTTTTTATCAAAAAATCATCCTCTAAATAAAATCCTTGGATTTCAATAAGATATAATGAAATACCTATAAATTGAGAATTCTTAACATTAGATAATATTTTAAAACAATTGTTATGGTTTTTAAATAATGAAAAAATTTCCGTCTTACTAACTTCGCTTGCCACTTCTATACTTAGAAGAGTAAAGTCAGATTCAGACGGTTCAGCGTCTTTAATTGCCGTTAAAACTAACTGCAAATTTTTTTTATTTTTTTGTGATGCTAATTCCACAAATGGAATTTTGGAGTATATTTTTAATCCTACACGATTATTTGCCATATTTATCCACCAATTTTTTTGCATTGTATCTTTTTTGTCAAAATCTTCTTCGAGATTTGGCAATAAAAAAACTCCAATATTGATTGTTGATTTTTGCATTTCAGCGATGAGATTAGTTGCGCTATCGAAATTCGTTATTAAAACTTGTTGCGAAAAATATTCGCGAACTAAATATTCGTAATCGCTTATTCCATGAGGATTATGAATGCCGATGTGTAAAGCTTGCTCTTCATTATTGGCTAAGGTAATGAGCTTACGCCAAATATTGGCGATTGTTAATTTTAAAAAATTCCCATCAACTTGTTTTACAAGATTTTTTATCATGTCAATTTCACGACTTGATTTAATAAAAAATTTTTCGCCATTAATTTTTTTTATCTCACCAACCCTTGGAATTATTGACATCCTGCGTTTTATGAGTTTAACAATTTGCGTATCAATTTCATCAATTTCGCTACGCAATTCCTGTAAATTTTTATTATGTTGATTTTCAGTCATTTTGATTTTAAAATTTTTTTAATTAATACTTTTTTAAGAAAATAAAATTTAACATTTTGCATGAAAGTCAAGTCATGTTTTGGACCTAATTTTAAAGAATACGAGATTGGTGAGATTGTTTTTTTAGGAAAAAAACATCCTCTAAAATTATCGTGTGGAGTTAAAATTAGTAATTTTCCAATCGCATATCAAACCTACGGAACACTCAATGAGGATCGTTCCAATGCCATTCTAATTTGCCACGCTCTTACGGGTGATCAATATGTCGCTTCAACTCATCCAATTACTCAAAAAAATGGCTGGTGGGATTTTATGATCGGTGAAAATAAAACCATTGATACTAAAAAATATTTTGTAATTTGTAGCAATATTTTGGGTGGATGCATGGGATCATTTGGCCCGAAAACAATTGATGAAAAAACATCCAAGCCTTATGGAATAAATTTTCCAGTGATTACAATCCAAGATATGGTTCATGCTCAAAATTTATTAATTGAGCATTTTGGTATAAAAAAACTTCATGCTGTAATCGGTGGATCAACCGGAGGAATGCAAGTTTTGGCCTGGTCAACACTTTATCCAACTAAAGTAAAACTTCTGATTCCAATTGCTACTTCATATCGCCATTCTCCGCAAAATATTGCATTTCATGAAGTTGGTCGTCAAGCAATTATGGCTGATAGTAATTGGTGCGAAGGAGATTACATTGATCAGAAAAAATTTCCAGTTCGAGGCTTATCTTTGGCGCGAATGACAGCGCATATTACCTACCTTTGCGAATCAGCTTTGCAAAGAAAATTCGGTCGTGATCTTAATAATAAAAATTCTTTTTCATTTAATTTTGATTGCGAATTTCAAATAGAAAATTATTTGCATCATCAAGGTAGTCGATTCGTAGAAAGATTCGATCCCAACTCCTATCTTTTTATCACCAAAGCTGTTGATTATTTCGATTTGGAAGGTGATTATTTAGGAAATTTGAGCAATGCTTTTATAGAGTTTTCCAAAAATAAGGAAGGAAAATTTTGCTTAATTTCTTGTTTAGATGATTGGTTATTTCCTACGCAAGAAAGTAAAAAAATTACCAAAGCTTTATCAAGCTGTTCTATCAACACTAGTTCAGTAGTCATCTCAAGTAACAATGGACATGATTCTTTTTTAATTGAAAATGAAATGTTAAAAAATACTATTCATGGGTTTATAAATCAAAATTAAAATTATGAATGTAATTGGTGAAAATATCGTAACTCACAAGATCAGATATGATCATGAAATCATTGCCAATATTATTAAAAGTAAAAGTAAAGTTCTTGATATTGGTTGTGGTTCGGGAGATTTATTATATCACTTGAAAACCTATAAAAATATTGATTGTCGAGGTATAGAAATTTCGCAGGAAATGGTTGCAAAATGTTTGGTGAGAGGTCTTTCAGTAATTCATGGCGATGCTAATTGTGAACTTAATTTTTATCCCGATTCTAGTTTTGATTACGCAATACTTGGACAAACAATTCAAGCAATGAATAATCCTCAAAATATTCTTGAAGAGATGTTGAGGATTGCGAAATATGCAATTATTTCCTTACCAAATTTTGCTAATTATAAAAATCGTTTTCACCTACTCTTTAAAGGAACTATGCCTGTTAACAAAACCATTCCTTTTCAATGGTTTGAAACTCCAAATATTCATTTTTGCTCGATTCGTGATTTTGAAAATCTTTGTAAAAAAATGAATTTAACCATTGAAAGAAAAATATTTTTAACTTCAAAACATCGCCTTATAAGCGTTTTTGGTCAAGAAATTATCGCTAATTTTTTTGCCGATTATGGTATTTTCTTAATAAGAAAAAATGAATTTTGTCATACTGGACAAGAGGAATTTGCTTTTAAAAAAATAAATAACATGAGTTACGCGGGAAGATTAATTAGTCAGTTTTGCAAAACTCGTTAATTATAATTAACTTGTAATTAATTATTTATCTTTTAATATAAAAGCTTATTCTTGTTAATTAAATTTTTTTGATGAAAGAAATTAAAATTAAAAAATTCACAAAACTTGTTTCAATAATTGGCATTTTTGTGCTTGTAAAAAATGCCAATGCAAAAGAGGTTTTGTATGAAATTGCTTATCGCGTTAGACCATCTGAATCCATGGAAACAGGAACTCCTCGCGCAGATAGTAAAATTAATCACGATTATCAGGAAGATCAAAATAACTCGCCAAAAAAATCTAATTCAAGTAAAAATAATCAAGAATTTTTTGAAGATACTTACTATGATTCAATTCCCAAGGATGACGATATTGATCTTGACGAAGTATTGGAAAATAATTCGGCATTGAATTATCAGCAAAGATATGAAGGTCATTTTAAAATCGGCAATCCGTATAAAATTTTTGGAGTTTCTTATACTCCGCAAAATTACGAATCATTTGAGGAGGAGGGAACTGCATCTTGGTACGGTGGTGAATTTCATGGTAAAAAAACTGCTAATGGCGAAATTTACAACATGGGCGATATAACAGCTGCGCATCCAACCCTCCCGCTTCCATCATTAATAAAAATTACCAATTTACATAACAATAAATCTTTGACCGTTCGCGTTAATGATCGCGGACCATTTGCTAAAAATCGAATTATCGATGTTTCTGAGAAAACTTCGGAAATATTGGGTTTTAAAAATAAAGGTACGACAAAAGTTAAGGTTGAATTTTTGCGCAAAGAAACTGACGAAATGCTTGCTAAGCTTGGAATCTCTGATAAAAAATTTAAAATTGACAATGACTCTATCGACAACTCTTTTCAAGATAAAGAGCTTGAACTTATATATTAAATAATTTTTAATTGCTAAAAATGCAGAAATTAAGTGCAGAAATTATTTTTAATTAAAAATTACTAAAAGATAATGAATTATAAAAATAAAAAATTAGATATTAACAATTTACAACCGCAAACACAAATGGTTAGAGGTGGAACTCTGCGTAGTAATTTTGGCGAAACCTCCGAAGCAATTTTTATGAATTCGGGTTTTTGTTACAATTCTGCCGAAATAGCCGAAAGTCGTTTTGATGGCAGTGATCCTGGATTTGTTTATTCGCGTTATGTAAATCCAACTTTAAAAATGCTTGAAGATCGTCTCGCTTTGCTTGAAAATGCTGAAGCATGTTGCGTAATGGCATCGGGAATGTCAGCGGTTTTTGCGTCGATAATGTGTCAAATAAAAACCGGAGATCATTTTATCGCATCGCGTGTTTTATTCGGATCATGTCATCATATCGCAACAAAAATACTTCCTGATTTTGGCATTGAAGTATCATTGGTTGATGCAACTAATCATCAAGAAATCAAGAAGGCTTTTAAAGCTAATACTAAAGTTGTTTTTATTGAAACCCCAGCTAATCCTACCACGGAAATTATCGATATTGAATTCATTGCAAACTTAACCAAAAAACATAATGCTCGTTTAATTGTCGACAATATTTTTGCTTCACCTTTCTCGCAAAGTCCATTTGATTTTGGTGCCGATATTGTTGTTTATTCAACCACTAAACATCTTGATGGACATGGTCGAACACTCGGTGGAGCTGTGTTGGGTAGTCAAGAATTTATCAAAGATATTTTATTACCATTTCATCGCCATACCGGTCCAGCATTGAGTCCATTCAATGCGTGGATAATTCTTAAATCACTCGAATCATTTAATCTGCGTATCGAAAAACATTGTAGCAATGCCTTAAAAATTGCCCAATTTCTTGAAACGCAAAAAAATGTTAGTAAAGTTTTTTATCCCTTCTTACCATCTCATCCGCAATATCAAATTGCCAAGAAACAAATGAAAAATGGTGGAGCGCTTATTGCTTTTGAAATAAAAGGGGATAAAAAAGATTGTTTTAATTTTATGAATAAATTGCAATTAATTGATATCTCCAATAATCTTGGCGATAGTAAGACATTACTTACTCACCCTGGTAGCACAACGCATTCTAACCTTACTGCTGATGATAAATTATTGATTGGCATTACGCCAACATTATGTAGATTGTCAGTGGGGATAGAGCATGTTGATGATTTAATTAATGATTTACA
>CAILUF010000205.1 GCA_903837365.1 uncultured Alphaproteobacteria bacterium
GCTTTAGAAGCTTTATCAACAAGCTTTTTGGCATTAGTAGATAAATTTGTTTTATTAGTTTTTTTAGCAATATTTTTAGCTAAATTTTTGGTTTTATTGGTAATTTTTTTTACTAATTTTTTTACAAAAATTTTACTTTTTTTGTTGTTTATTTTTTTTGTTTTCATGTTGAAAAACTTAATTTTTTTTAAAAAAATGTTGGAATTTTTTTAAATTATGCTATTGAAATATATCCTTTTCAAGCTGAATAATCAAGACTTGAATAGAGTTTTTATAATCAAAAATTTCCTTGATTTTATTGCTGTGTAAATCGTCAGTTTTATGAAGAGATTCTTGATATTGCAATTCTAACTTTAGGAGCAAATCCTTTAAAAGAAGAATGCGTAATTTATTTTCACAAGAATCAAAATTTTTACGATTTAAGCCAGTAACCATAGTTTTGAAGGTGCTAGTGTAAGAGTTAAATTCTGAATTTTCAAGCATTTCTAATAAATTTTTTGAATCACTGTCAATTAAATCAATTATAAATTCTTTAATGGTAGTAAATTTTTCATCAAAAAAACTAATTTCTCGTAAATTAAAAATATCGTCTTGGTAATTACATAGAGTAGGGTTGCAAATGATCAAAGAAATTATTTGCAAAGCAATAGCTTCAGCTTGTTTGGGTAAGGAATTCAAAGCTTTTAAATCGCTAAATTTTATTTGATTTTCTAAGCTAGAAAGCGATTTAACATTTTTTTTGAAATTGCTACGCGTGAGATTAAAAAGTGAATCTTTGAAAAAATTTGTAAAATGTTTTCGGCAAGAATTATCCAAAATCAATGATGTTTTTTGTTGAAGAATTGCTTCGAGTTTCGCACGATCCTCGGCAACGATTTGCGCTTTATTTCCTAGATCAAGATCAAGAAGTGCAAAATCAAATAAGCTTTGCGATAATGAATTTGACTCATCTAGAAATTTTGTAAATGCATTTGCACCAAAAGTTTTAATGAAATCATCAGGGTCAAGATTGTTTGGTAAAATTGCCAAAGCAATATTTTTTTTGGCAGTTATCAAGGGTAAGGCAATATCGCTAAGTCTTCGCGCTGCACGAATTCCAGCGCTATCGCCATCTAAGCAAATTATAATTTTATCAGTTATTAAAAATAATTGTTTGAGATGATGTTCACCAATTGCAGTTCCAAGTCCTGCTACAACATTTTCTATGCCATTTGAAGCGAGGCTAATTGCGTCCATATAGCCTTCAACAATAACCGCATAAGATTTATCAAATATCGATTTTCGAGCATTGGCGATATTGTAAAGAGTTTGATTTTTTTTAAAAATTTCAGTTTCTTGCGAATTTAGATATTTCGGTAAATCATTGCCAAGAGTTCTTGCGCCGTATGCGATGACTTGATTTTTTTTATTAGTGATTGGAAAAATTATACGATTACGCATTTTGTCGTAAATTTTTCCACGATCATTTTTGGCGATAATTCCGCACTCCAAAATTTCTTTTTGTGAGTAATTTTTTTCACTTAGAAAACTATGCAAAGCATCATAAGAATCGGGAGCAAAGCCAAGACGAAATTTTTTGGCTATTGCAGAATTAATTCCGCGTTTTTGTAGATATTTTCTAGCTTCACTGGCAAAGCTTTGATAAAGATTTTTTTCAAAAAATTTAGTAATTTCTTCAAGCAATTCGAAAGGACGATTATTCTGACTGAAGTTATTTTTTTCAAAATTTTTAGTTAAGGGAATTTCGATAGAAAAATCATTGGCAAGTTTGATTACAGCTTCCTTAAATTCTAAACCTTCTTTGTTCATTTCGAAACTAATTATATCGCCGTGAGCTTGACATCCAAAACAATGATAAAAACCTTTTTGATCATTAACGGTAAATGAAGGACTTTTCTCGTTGTGAAATGGGCATAAACCTGAATATTCCTTACCTTTTTTCTTAAGCGCAACTTTCTTGCCAATAACTTCAGAAACTAAAATTGATGAGCGTAATTTATCAGGAAAATCTTGCGGAAAATACATTATGAAAAACTAATACTTATTAACAACTTCAA
>CAILUF010000206.1 GCA_903837365.1 uncultured Alphaproteobacteria bacterium
ACTATGTTACAATAACTTTTAAAACATGTCTAAATTCATTAACAAAAATACTCTTTCAGCCTTTATTCTAAGCGTTTTGCTAATTTCTGGAAATAAAATATTTGCTTCTGAGATTTATGAATTTGACAGTAATCATACCCAAATAATTTGGCATGCCGATCATTTTGGCTTTTCTCATCCCGCTGGAAAATTTAGCGATATTTCTGGAAAAATTAATTTTAACGAAAATAAACCAGAAAAAAGTTCTCTAGAAGTTTTGATTAAAATATCATCGCTAAATACGGGTTTAAAGAAATTTGATGATCATCTGCTGGGCGTTGATTTCTTTGATGTCGTTAAATATCCAACTGCCAAATTTATCAGCAATAAAATACAGATAACCAAACGCAATCAAGCCAAAATTTATGGCGAATTAACTTTGCGGGGTGTCAAAAAAAATATTGTTTTAGATGTTAATCTTAACAAGATTGGCGTAAATCCTTTTTCACAAAAAAAGACCATGGGGATAAGTGCCAATACAAAAATTAATCGCTCAGATTTTGGTATTGATTATGCCTCACCGGGCGTTGGTAATCAGGTCTATATTGACATTGAAGCAGAAGCGACATTGCAAAGTCAAAATAATTCAGATGTAGAATCAGCAGAAAAAAATTCTCAAGATAATTTAAAATCGCAATGGGGAATTGTTGAAAAAAATAGCAAAATTAATTTCGTTGTTAATCAAGATAAATCAAAGATTAGAGGTAGTTTAAGTAAATTTTCAGGTCAAATAAATTTTGATCCTAATGATTTAAAAAAAGCACAAGTTGAAATAAAAATTGACATGACTTCCCTTGATATTCCTTATGCTCAAGCATTAGAGTTAGTTAAAACTTCGCCGTGGTTGGCAACTAAAATTTATCCCGAAGCAATTTTTCGCGCAAATAAATTTAGCAATTTACCTGGGAAAAAACAATTTCTAGCGCAAGGAAGTTTGACCCTTAAAGGTAAAACCGTCCCGGTTGATTTTGAATTTAGTTTTAAAAATTTTGGAAAAAATAATGCCAATATGATTGGTAAAGCAGTAATTAAAAGAGGCGATTTTGAAATTGGCAATAAAGATCCAAACAAAGCCAATGGCGTTGCCAATGAAGTTGAAATTAATGTTGAGCTCGAGGCTCAGCGCTGATAATTACTTTTTCATTTACTTGCATATAAATATATCTAGTCTAGCTACATTTAGCAAGAATCCTTGAGGCTCTAGCAATTGAGTTGGTTGAATAATAATCATAATCTTGGCAGGATAAATCTTTATTGCTAAAATTTAAATTTTTTGGCGTATTGATTTTGGCAAGATCAGTTGCAGAAACTTTATTGAGATTTGCTAAATTTTGATAATTTGCAATAAGAGTCTTGCGTAATTCTTGATGATTTTTAAAACCTAAATCAATATTTAAAAATTCTGCTAAATCAACAAAAATCTTGTAATCTTCATTAACATTATTTGGCGCGAAAAGCGCTCGTTTTGTAGATTGCGCGCGACCTTCAATATTAACATAAATTGCTTCTTTCTCAGTAAATGCACAAGCTGGTAAAATAATCGAAGCATGATGTGCACCCTTATCGCCGTGACTGCCGATGTAGATTACCGTAGTATTGATTAATTTATCAAAATCAATTGCCTCATCAACGCCATGCAAAAACAATAATTTAATTTCGCCTTTGAAGCATTTGTCAATAATATTATTGACGCCAATGCTTGTGAAACCTAGTTCTAAGCCGTTAATTAACCCGCTATTTTTAGCAAGAAAATTATAGCTTTGATGAGATTGATCATGAGTAAATATTTTTTGGGAAATATTTTTGCAATAATATTCGATGAGTTCGCCATCAGCGTGAGACAATGCATCGTCACCTAAAATAATCATTGGTTTTTTTGCCGATTTCATTATTTCGCAAAGCGGATGTTTGCCTTGTGAAATCGCTTCAAGAACCGAAATTTCATTACCCAATTTTTCATAGTTATAAGTTAAATCTGCATCACAACCAACTGAAGCAATTTTAATTTTTTTTGACAAAGATCTTTTGCGTAAACGTGCATTTAAAACTGGCGCATCTTTGCGTGGATTAATGGCGATCAATAAACAAAAATCAGCTTCTTCAATATTGGCAATGCCAGTGTTAAAGAGATATGATTGACGATCATGATGATTTATTTTTTGATCATTTAAGCGACATTCGAAATTTTTAACGGCAATTTTTTCGAGGAAAGTTTTTAAAGCAAAAATGTCATCAATGCTCGATAATTGTCCGCTTAGAGCACCAATTTCTTCGGGTTTTAACTCGCTAATTTTTTTAGCAACTTCCTGAATTGCCTCTTCGTAATTTACGCCGATTAATTTATTATTTTTTCTAATATAGCTTTTATCAAGTCTTTGATATTTCAGGCCATCATAACAGAAACGCGCTTTATCGGCGAGCCATTCTTCGTTAATTTCTTCATTTAGAGATGGTAAAATTCGCATAATTTCTAAACCACGAGAATCGATACGAATGTTAGAGCCTAAGGCATCATTAACATCAATTGAATAGGTTTTTTTAAGTTCCCAACTGCGTGCTTTAAAGGCGTATGGCTTAGAAGTTAGCGCGCCAACTGGGCAAAGATCAATTACATTTCCTGACAATTCTGACGTAATATTTTTTTCAAGATAAGTGGTGATTTCCATATTTTCTCCGCGACCTACAGCACCAATTTCGCAAGTCCCAGCTACATCCTCGATAAATCTTACACATCTTGTGCAATGAATACAGCGCGTCATTTGCGTTTTGATTAGTGGACCCATATTTTTATCCTTAACGGCGCGTTTCATTTCGTGATAATGACTTTGTCCTTTGCCATATTGATAGGCTTGATCTTGGAGATCGCATTCGCCAGCTTGATCGCAAATTGGGCAGTCAAGTGGATGATTGGCGAGTAAAAATTCCATAACACCTTCGCGGGCTTTTTTCACCATTGGCGTATCGGTAAAAATTTGCATTCCTTCGACAACATTCATCGCGCAAGATGCTACTGGCTTGGGTGGACCACCAGCAACTTCAACTAAACACATTCGACAATTTCCAGCAATAGCTAAACGCTCATGATAGCAAAATCGCGGAATTTCAATATCTGCTAACTCGCAAGCTTGAATTATGGTTATACCATCTGGAACTGTTTGGCTCTTGCCATTAATCGAAATTGTTGTCATGATTTTGACAATGTTTAGTTATCAACAAATTTAAGTAAAAAACAATACAAATTGTTAGAAACTGTTAAAAAATTTTATTTTGTAAATAAATCAGTAAAATCAAATTATTATCTTTGATTTTATTGATATTTTATTATTTAGTTAAAATGGCACTTCATCATCATTTTCTTCAACAGAAATATCTTCACGAGAAGAAGATTTTTTGTGATGAGAATTAGAATTAGAATGTCCATCGCTAGAACCTCCGCGCTCCCTAGAATCAAGGATCTGCAAGGTTGAGTTGTAATTTTGTAAAACAATTTCAGTAGTTGTTTTTTCTGTTCCTTGATTGTCAGTCCATTTACGACTTTGCAAAGATCCTTCAATGTAAAGTTTGGTACCTTTTTTGACATAGTTTTTGATAATATTTACTAAGCCTTGAGAAAAAACTACGCAACGATGCCATTCAGTTTTGTCTTTTCTTTCGCCAGTATTTTTATCTTTCCAGCTTTCGGAAGTAGCAATCGAGAAATTGGCAATCTCGCGCCCGTCTTGCGTAGTACGGATCTCGGGATCTTGCCCGACATTTCCAACTAGAATTACTTTATTTATTGACATATAACCTCTTGTTAAATTAAAACTAATATTAAACTAATCTTTAAAAATTATCTTGCAAAATTTTTTATTTGATTTTTTTTAATGTATACTAAAATTAAAACTTCTAAATTTTTAATGCTATGAAAAAATTTTCTTTTTTTACAATAACTTTTTTAATGATATTTTTTATGAATAAATCTATGGCTCAATCATCGACCCAAGCTACTTCGCAAGGTGTTACAAAAAATAATCAAAATAATAATTCTCCAAATTCTACAAAAACTAATGCCAATTTAGAAAATCTTTTATATATCGATTTGACTTACGGTAGAGTTATTATTGAGATGATGCCTAACATTGCTCCAAAACATGTTGAGCGAATTAAAACTTTAACTCGTCAAAAATTTTATGATGGCATAGTTTTTCATCGTGTCATTGACGGATTTATGGCGCAAACCGGTGATCCAACTGGAACTGGTATGGGTGGCAGTAAATTGCCAGATATTAAAGCTGAATTTTCTGATGAACCGCATATTCGTGGAGCAGTTTCTATGGCTCGCGCTTCTGATCCAAATAGTGCGAATAGTCAGTTTTTTATTGTTACTCATGATTCTAGATTTCTCGATGGACAATACACAGTTTGGGGCAGGGTGATTTCGGGAATGGAGTTTGTTGATAAAATTAAAAAAGGTGCGAGTCGCGATGGGAAAGTGGTTGGCCCAGATGGCATGGTTAAAGTTAGAGTGGCAAGCGATGCCAATAAAATGTAATTTAAATAAAATGTAATTAATTTTACTAGAAATTTATAAAACTAAACTTATTTTATTTAAAGTTAAAATTAAAAATAATTTTTATGGCTTACGATAATCAAAATATTTTTGCAAAGATTTTGCGGGGCGAAATCAAAGCTAGCAAGGTTTATGAGGATGATCAAATTTTGGCATTTAACGATGTTGCAAAAGCTTCGCCAACTCATGTTTTGATTATTCCCAAAGGTCAATATGAAAATTATTTTGATTTTGTAAGCAACGCTAAAAGCGAAGAGATTACTTATTTTTTTAAAATAGTAGCACAAATAGCAAATGAGATTGGAGTTACCTCGCAGGGCTTTCGATTAATTACCAATAACGGTAGTGACGCTCACCAAACAGTTAAACATTTTCATGTTCATTTATTGGCAGGAAAAAAACTTGGTCCACTACTTTCTTCTGATAATCAATTAAGATAATTTATGGAAAAAAAAATTCACGAATCAACTAGAATAATTCATGCGGGACGAAATCCCAAAGAACAAGGCTGGATGGTTAATCCACCAATTTATCAAACTTCAACCATAGTTTTCCCAACTTTAAAAGATTTGCTTTACGCAGAGCGAGGCTACTCCAACAACGATTTAGTTCAGCCCTATGAATTAAAATATGGACGTTACGGCACGCAAACTAATTTTGCTTTAGAGCAAGCTGTCGCTGAAATTGAAGGTGGATATAACACCTTCGTTACTTCATCGGGTGCCGCCGCAATCAACACAGCGTTAGTTGCATTTTTAAAACAAGGTGATCACATGTTGTTGGTTGATAATGTTTATTCGCCAACGAGAGGATTCGCCGATAAATTTTTGAAAAAATTAGGAATTGAAACAACCTACTACGATCCCTTGATTGGCGCAGATATCGCTAAGTTAATAAAGAAAAATACCAAAGTAATTTTCTTGGAAAGTCCAGGTTCGCAAACTTTTGAAATTCAAGATGTACCAGCAATTTGCAAAATTGCCAAAAAAAATAATATCGTTACAATTCTTGATAATTCTTGGGCGAGCGGAATTTATTTTAAACCATTTGAACATGGCGTTGATGTTTCGGTTATGGCTTTAACCAAATATATCAACGGTCATTCGGATATCATGATGGGATCGATAACCATTCAAGAAAAACATTTCCGCGTGATGTATGAAGCATTTCGCTATATGGCAGTAACCGCATCTCCGCATTCTTGCTACATGGTTCAACGAGGATTGAGAACGGTAAAACTACGCATGGATCAATGTTTTAAATCGGCGTTAGAAATGGCAAAATGGCTGGAGGGTAGACCAGAAGTTGAAAAAGTTTTATATCCAGCATTGCCATCGGATAGTAATCATTTATTGTGGAAACGCGATTTTAGCGGAGCGGCAGGATTATTTTCAATTATTCTCGATAAAAAATATTCCAATGAAGCTTTGGCGCGAATGCTTGATAAACTTCACTATTACGGCATGGGTTATTCTTGGGGTGGATATGAATCATTGATTTTACCATTCGACGCAAGTTCAATTAGAACCGCTACAAAATATCCGTTTACCGATAAAACTTGCATTCGCATCAATATCGGTTTAGAGGATGTTGCTGACTTGCAAGATGATCTCGAAGCTGGATTTAAAAGGCTTCGTAAGTAAATCAAAAAATATTTCGGTAATTTTATTTTATAATATAAGCCAATAAACATTATTTAAACTTAACAAAAATATTATTACTTCACAAAAAAATTATTACCTCTTTTATCAAATTCTATAAAGTAAATTTTTAAATTAATTTGATATCAAAAAATTTTATTTGAAATTTTTTTACCGAGGTAATATTTATCGAAGCAAAATTTATAACTATTGACAGTTTGTTTTTGGCGCCTTAAAATGCGCAAATTCCTAGATAAATTTAAAAAATAAAATCATGACCTATTTTCGTAATGTTGCGATTATCGCGCACGTTGACCACGGCAAAACAACTTTAATTGATGCAATGCTTCACCAAAGCGGAACATTTCGTTCCAATCAACAAATTGAAGCTCGCGTGATGGACTCAAACGCTTTAGAAAAAGAGCGAGGCATTACAATTCTTGCTAAATGTACGTCGCTAATGTGGAAGGACGAAAAAGTCAACGTTATCGATACACCGGGTCACGCTGATTTTGGTGGTGAAGTTGAGCGTGTATTATCAATGGCTGATAGCGCTTTGCTTTTGGTTGACTCTGCGGAAGGGGTTATGCCTCAAACAAAATTTGTGCTTTCCAAAGCATTGGCTCTAGGGCTTAAGCCGATAGTTATCATCAATAAGATTGATCGCTCTGATGCTCGTCCTGATGAAGTGTTAAATGAAATTTTCGATCTTTTTGTGGCGCTTAATGCCAATGAACAGCAACTTGATTTTCCAGTTTTATATGCGGTGGGGCGTGACGGATGGTGCGTTCGCGATATGGATAAAGATGAGCGTAAAGATTTATCACCTTTATTTGATTTGATTTTAAGTCATGTCGAGCCACCAAAATTTGATGTTGATGCGCCGTTCACAATGTTGGCAACTTTGCTTGATAAAAGTCCATATTTCGGAAGAATGTTAACAGGTAGAATCTACTCTGGTAAGGCTAAAAGCATGATGAATTTCAAAGCCATAAATCTCAATGGCGAAGTTGTTGAGCAGGGTCGTCTCACCAAACTTTTAGTATTTCGCGGTGTTGAAAAAGTTGCAGTTGAAGAAGCGATTGCTGGCGATATTGTTTCGATTGCAGGCTTGGAAAAAGCTTCAGTTTCGGATACGCTTTGCGATGTTAGCGTTGCGCAACCAATCAAATCAACACCAATTGATCCACCAACTATGGCGATTACCATTAGTGTAAACGATTCGCCACTTGCTGGAACTGAAGGCAGTAAAGTTACTTCCCGAATGATTCGCGATCGTCTTTTTGCGGAAGCTGAAACCAACGTTGCCATCAGCGTTAAGGAATCAGAAGCGAAAGATGCTTTTGAAGTAGGTGGGCGAGGCGAATTGCAACTCGGAGTTTTAATTGAAAATATGCGTCGCGAAGGTTTTGAACTTTCAGTTTCAAGACCCAGAGTATTATTTAAAAAAGATGAGAAGAATAATATTTTAGAACCAATTGAAGAAGTTGTGGTCGATGTTGATGATAATTACAGCGGAACTGTTGTTGAAAAACTTTCTTCACGAAAAGGTGAAATGCAGGAAATGAAACCTTCTACGGGTGGTAAAACGCGAATCATTTTTCTGGTACCATCACGCGGTTTAATTGGTTACCAAAGCGAATTTCTTACCGCCACAAAAGGTACGGGAGTTCTCAATCGAATTTTTAATTCTTACGCGCCATATAAGGGCGAGATGAGCAATAAAAGAAACGGTGCATTGATTGCCACTGAAGCTGGCGAAGCAGTTGCTTATGCTCTTTGGAATTTGCAGGAGCGCGGTGTTATGTTTGTCAAGCCTCAACAAAAAGTTTACACGGGAATGATTATTGGTGAAAATTCAAAACAAGGCGATCTTGAAGTTAATGTTCTTAAAGGAAAACAGCTTACCAATATTCGCGCTTCAGGTACTGATGAGGCGATCCGTCTTACTCCCCCGCGTGAACTCACCCTTGAGGACATGATTACTTATGTTGGTGATGACGAGCTAGTTGAAGTAACTCCAAAATCATTAAGATTGCGCAAAAAATTTCTTGATAATAATGACCGCAAGCGTCAAAGTCGTTCCAAGGATGCACAATTTGATTTTATCACTTGACAAATTAAATATAAATAAGTAATTTGTATTTAATTAAATTAAGCTAATATATAAT
>CAILUF010000207.1 GCA_903837365.1 uncultured Alphaproteobacteria bacterium
AATAAAAGAATGGTTGAGCAAACAGAATTAGCAATTGGCGATGCCGATTTATGTATGTTTGTTGTTGATGCTAAATCTGGAATTGAAAATGATGATTTGCACTTTGCCAATTGGCTTAGAAAATCTGCAAAACCAACAATTTTAGTTGCCAATAAATGTGAAAATTTTAGCGAAGAAACTTTCAGTAAAGAATATTATCGACTTGGCTTCGGCAAGCCAATTGCAGTATCCGCTGAGCATAAAATTGGTTTTATGGATTTATATGAAGAACTCAATAAAGCTATTGAAAAATATCAAGAAAGTTTTGCCGAAATCGCAAGCGATGACGAAGATGAAGGAAAAAAATTCGATTTACAAATTGCGGTAATTGGACGTCCCAACGCAGGTAAATCAAGCTTTCTAAATTATATTTTAAAAACACCGAGATTAATAATTGGCGAAGAAGCTGGAATTACTCGCGATGCAATTGCAGTTGATCACGTCTACAAAAATCATCGCATTCGCTTTATCGATACCGCAGGAATTCGCAAAAAAACCAATATTACTCACAAATTAGAAAAGCTTTCAACCCTTGATAGTTATCGCGCACTTCGCTTTGCACAAGTAATAATTTTACTAATCGATGCCAATTCAATTCTTGATCATCAGGATGTTGCTCTTGCTGGACAGGTTCTTCGCGAAGGTCGAGTTTTACTATTTGGAATTAACAAAATTGATTGTGTAACAATTGACAAAGAATCTTTTATGCGTAAGGTTCGTACACAAATTCAAAATTTATTTCCTGAAATTTCTGGAGCACCAATCCTTGGTATTTCTGCAAAAACAGGCTATAATGTTGAAAAAATTTTAGATATGGCATTGTTAAGTTACGAACAATTTCAATCAAAAATTAGCACTAGCAAACTAAATGATTGGCTCGAATATGCTCGCACTCAACATTCGCCAAAGATGCATAAGGGCAAACCTGTCAAATTAAAATTTGTTTCGCAAATTAAATCTCGTCCACCAACATTTAGCGTTTTCACCAATCATCCCCAAGTTTTAACCGGAGATTATCAGCGTTATTTGGTTAATTCGCTTCGACAATTTTTTAGCTTAACTCTAACGCCGATTCGCCTTTATCTTCGCAAAAGTGAAAATCCTTATGCCGATAAAAAAGAAAAAGTTTTTTCAAAAAAAGTTTTTAATAAAAAATAATTTTATGAATATTAAAGCCAATAAAGATTTTACAAAAATTGATTATAAAAAAATTTTTAATATCAATTGTGAATTTACAGTTTCTAAGCTTGAAGGCGATTCACTTTACGTTCCAAATCGTGATGAAAATTATGTTTTCGATCAAAAAACAACTTTAGCTATTTTAGCTGGATTTACTTTTAATCAACGAGTTTTGGTGCAAGGAATGCACGGTACTGGCAAATCAACTCACATTGAGCAAATCGCTTCACGCCTTAATTGGCCTTGCCTGAGAATAAATTTTGATTCACAAATTACGCGTTTGGATTTGGTTGGTAAAGATGTAATCAAATTAAAAAATGGCGTACAAATTACTGAATTTAAAGAAGGGATAATTCCTTTTGCACTTCGTCAAGGTATCGCTTTAGTGCTTGATGAGTATGACGCAATCAAGACTGATGTTTCTTTTGTGATTCAAAGATTACTCGAAGAAGAAGGTAAATTTGCGTTACTTGAAGAAAATGAAATTATTACGCCTCATCCAAATTTTCGACTTTTTGCTACTTCAAACACCTTAGGTGCTGGTGATGATTTAGGAATTTATCACGGAACAAATTTAATCAATCAAGCGCAAATGGATCGCTGGAATATCGTGGCATCACTGAATTATTTACCACCAAGTCAAGAGTTAGAAATTTTATTAAAAAAACTTCCAGATCTACAAAATATTGACCGCGTTAAGCTTGCACAATTAATGATTAATCTTGCCAATTTAAGTCGCGAAGCATTTAAAAATGGCGATTTATCTAATCTAATTTCACTTCGAACTTTAATTTCTTGGGGCAAAAATATTGAGATTTTTAAATCGACAAAAGATGCCTTTATTTTCAGTTTTTTTAATAAAATAATTGATGACGAGAAAGCTGTTATGCGTGAATTTTATCAACGAGTTTTCGGTGAAGAAATATAATCACTTGTTTGAGATTAACTTGAAAATATCATTAACTCTTCTGAAGATTATAAAAAACTTGTAAATTTTATTTGCCACAATCTATGCCATCAAGGATTTGCAATCTCTCCATTTAAAAAAATTCGAGAAATTTTTTAGGATCGATTTCGAACCTTCATGGTTGTCCATTACTACGAATTTATAAACCCTAGCAAAGCTCTCAAAACGTAAGCTATCTCTTTGAAGAAAACTACATCCTGAAGGATTTACAAAGGTTGTGAAAATCTTCAGGATTTTACTAGCCAACCCGAAGAGATGTGGATTGGAAAATTAGCTTTGGAAAATTAGCTCTGTATAATTTTTTTAAGATTATCTTAAAGTTTACTTAAAAAATCCTTGTAGGATTTTTCATCCATTGTCTCGTTAAGATCTGCACTATCACTAAATTTAACTTTAGCGATCCAGCCATCTTGATATGAAGATTGATTGATTAATTCAGGAGCTGAATTTAAAGCTTCGTTGATTTCAACTACTTGTCCTGAGACAGGAATATAAACATCGCTCGCCGATTTCGAAGATTCAACAACTGCAAATGCATCATGTTTTTTATAGTTATTACCAACTTTTGGCAATTCGACAAAAACCAGTTCACCCAGTGCTTCAGCAGCATATTCGGTAATGCCAATTGTAGCAATATCGCCTTCGATTTTTAGCCATTCATGATCTTTAGTATATTTCATATTTTTTGTGTATTATGATTAAATGTTAATAGAAAAATTATTTTTTAACAGCTTTTGTTTTTGCTTCAACAAAATTAATTGGTGCAATTAAAGCCGAAACTTCGCGATCTCTAATGACAACACTTACTTCATCACCAAGCTTTACAAGCTCTGGGTTGAAATAACCTTGACCGATAGAAATTTTCAAAGTTGGCGAAAATCCTCCGCTACTTAAAAGACCAATTTTTTGTCCAGATTTACGAACCTCACAACCTTCCCTAGCAACACCTCTTTCTTGAAGTTTAACGCCCATTCTTTTGCGTTTAACGCCATTAGTTTTATGATCTAAAATCTTATTTGCACCGATAAAATTTGCATTGCTTTTACTAATTACCCAACCAATTCCAGCTTCAACTGGCGAGGTTGAATCATCAAGATCATGACCATAAAGTGGATAACCCATCTCTAGACGAAGCGAATCTCTAGCACCCAAGCCAATTGGTTTAACTTCGCTATTTTTACAAAGTTCAAGCCAGAAATTTTCTACAACTGAATCATCAATGCTAACCTCAAAACCATCTTCTCCAGTGTAACCAGTTCGGCTAATTATAACTTCATGATTATTTTTAAGCTGATAATAGCCAAGATGCATGTAAGCAAGTTCGCTTAAATTTCCGGTTTTAAGCATTGATTGTAAAATTTGTTGAGCTTTCAATCCTTGTACTGCAATAAGCGAACGATTTTCCAATTCATTAAATTGCAAATTTTTTTCTAAATTTTTGCGAATCCAATTGGCATCTTTTTCTTTACATCCAGCATTCAAAACAATGAAGAATTTTTTGTCATTTATTTTAGTAATAATTAAATCATCAATAATTCCACCATCCTGATTCGTTAAAACCGTATATTTTGCTAAAAAATTAGTGCTTAAAGTAAAATCAGTTGGAGTAATTTTTGATAAAAATTGCGCAACATTTTCACCTTCAATATAAAATTGACCCATATGCGAAACGTCAAAAATTCCAACATTGCCATGCCTGGTCCACTCATGCTCTTTAAGCATTCCCTCGGGATATTGCACTGGCATATCATAGCCAGCAAATTCAACCATTTTAGCACCTTGACTAATGTGAGTTTTATTTAAAGCTGTTATTTTCATATAATTTTAAACAATTGTAAATTAAAGTAATTAAAAGAAAGTATTTTTTGTTTTTTCTAACTTTTTTTATTTATTTTAACTAAAATAAATATATTTTGTCGTAGTTTATTTTTAAAATACTATTCAACCGCTGGAACAATTGGCGTTCGTTGCGGAGTTTTTTTATTGGATTTTTTATCTTTAGAAACTTCTTGGGAAGATGAATCTTTATCATCCCCATTCGAATCGGAATCTGTAGTTAATGATTGCTTTTCATTGCTTTGATCCTCGGAGGTCTTGCTATCTGATGTTTTTGCACTCTGCTCTTTAACAATTTTATCCAAATCTTTTTCAATAGCTTTACTTTTAACGTTAGAAAGTGATGCCAAAATTAAGCAATTAAGCATAAAGATTCCGATTAAAACCATCGTCGATTTACTGAGAATTGACGCAGTTGCCTTACTAGAAACAACGGAGTTAAGTCCACCCGATCCACTACCAATTCCACTAAGCGAATCACCGTCTGATTTTTGCAATAATACTAAAATAACCAAAATAACGGCGATAATAATTTGAAAAATTAGTAAAAAAAGTTGTAATCCTTCCATTTATAAAAAAATTAAATTGTTATTATTTTAAAAAATATCTTCAAATATTATTTTAAACAAAGCTTGAATCTCTAAGTTTAG
>CAILUF010000208.1 GCA_903837365.1 uncultured Alphaproteobacteria bacterium
AAACGACATTACGCCTTTAAAATTAGTTAAATTTGTTTACTTTACTTACGCATGGTATTATGCAGTATATAATCAAAAATTATTTGCTGAAAAAATCGAAGCTTGGCAATATGGACCAGTTGTTCCTTCAATCTATCATGAATTTAAAAGCTTTGGCAATAATCCAATTGATCGCTATGCAATTAATTTTGATCCTAAAGAAGGTATTACTAAGCCAATTATTGCCAAGGAAGATTATGAGATAATTAATACGGTTATTGCAGTTTGGAAATCTTATCGAAATAAGGATGGCTGGTCTTTAAGTAAAATCACTCACGAGGGAAATAATAGCCCATGGAAATCAGCTTATATTCAAGGTGAAAATAATGAAATTGATTTGAATCTAATGCTTAAAAGAGCTAATGAAGCTATTTCTAAATATCGCGATGTTATTGCTCAATAATTAAAATATCGAAAATGACTAGCGAGATAAAAGATATTATTTCTAAGCAAACATTTCAGCATAGTGAGATCCAATTAGATGAAAATCAAAAAATAGAGCTTTTTGATAAAGGTCAAACAACAGACCATATCAATCAAGACAATCCCGATCCCCATGAATTATTAAAATTAGAGGAAGTTAATTCAAAAAAAATCGATAATAATTCCAAAAAATTGGATAATAAATCAAAATTAATAGACATTGGTTTAAGATATCTTTTTGCACTTTGGGTTTTGTTTATCGTAACTAGTTTTTTGCTTTTTGTTAAAGAAATTTTATATCTAAAATTCAATTATGATAAAAACCTGAGCGATAATGTCATTATTGCCTTATTGACCACTACCACCATCAATATTTTAACTTTAGCTTTTATGGTGATAAGCTATCTCTTTCCAAAAAAACTTAAGAAAAAAACTAAGAAAAATTAAGAACAAAATTTCATCAAATAAAATCCTAAAAAAATAGCAATTAACGAAATTAATACGCTTAAGATTGCGTAAATCAAGGCTTGAAAATTTTGATTAGCTTGAATTAGGCGAAATAAGTCCAAGCTAAAAGCGCTGAAAGTAGTATATCCTCCAAGAAAGCCAATCAGTAAAAAATTTTTAAGATTTAAAGAAAATCCATTAAAATTTTTGATAATAAAAAAATATAAAATCCCCGCTAAAAAAGAGCCAATAACATTAACCAGTAAAGTGGGAATTAGAGTTGAATTATTTTGTAGTAAATTTTTGTTAAAAATATTTACTATTTCATAACTTAAAAAACGCAAAATTCCACCAAGAGCGCTACCGCAACCAATAATCAAAATATTATTTAACATTTAAGAAAAGTTTAAAATTAGATTATAAATCACTAGTATTTAACTTAAATAAACATTCTTAGTTAAAAGATATTTGTTTTAACTAGAAATTATTTTAAGCTAAATCTTTTAATTTTTGGGCTAAGTCAGTTTTTTCCCAAGAAAATCCACCATCAGCTTCGGGAGTTCGACCAAAATGCCCGTAGGTTGCAGTTCGTTTATAAATTGGTTTATTTAAACCTAAATGCGTACGGATTCCGCGCGGAGTTAAATCAACAATTTCATTAATTATCTTGGCAATTTTTTCGCCTTCAACGCCAGTATGATGATTGTTTACATAAAGCGATAAAGGCTTGGCAATGCCAATTGCGTAAGAAATTTGAATAGTGCAACGAGTTGCAAGTCCAGCCGATACAACGTTTTTAGCGAGATAGCGAGCCATATAAGCAGCGGATCGATCGACCTTAGTTGGATCTTTTCCAGAAAATGCTCCACCGCCATGGGGAGATGCTCCACCATAAGTATCAACGATAATTTTTCTACCGGTTAATCCAGCATCGCCATCAGGTCCACCGATTACAAATTTTCCAGTTGGATTAACCAAGAATTTTTCTTCCTTACACATCCAACCTTTTGGCAAAGAAGCTTCAACGAATGGACGAATTAATTCGCGAACTTGTTTTTGGCTAATGCCTTCGCGATGCTGAATGGAAACTAGAATTGTTTCAGCGCGAACTGGTACGCCATTTTCATAAAACAAGGTTACTTGACTTTTTGCGTCAGGACCAAGATCTTTTAATTCGCCAAGATGAATTGCATTCATGATATTTTGCAAAATACGATGAGCATAAAAAATTGGAGCAGGCATTAATTCTGCAGTTTCATTGCAGGCATAGCCAAACATAATGCCCTGATCACCAGCACCTTCGTCCTTAGATCCTGATGAGTCAACGCCAATGGCGATATCCGCAGATTGCTCGTGAATAAGATTGGTTATTTCAAGATTCTGCCAATGAAAACCTTGCTGTTCATAGCCGATATTTTTTATAGTTTGGCGAATAATTTCTTCGACATTATTTTTACTAATTTCAGGAGCTCTAATTTCGCCACCAATAATAACTCGATTAGTTGTGGCAAAGGTTTCAATTGCTAATCGTGAATATGGATCTTTTGACAAATAGGCATCCACTAAGCTATCTGAAATTTGATCGCAAACTTTATCGGGATGACCTTCTGAAACTGATTCAGAAGTAAATAAATAATTTTTAGGCATATCAAAATTTCTAAAAAATTACGGAAGGCTTTCCAAAAAATACTTAGATTTAAAAAAATCTTAAAAATCCAATTCTAACTGTGGTGTAGTCGGAGTTAATTAATCCAACTTTACCTACATAGCGTTGCGCTGAAAATCTAATTGTGTTGATATCGTTTACGCTAACTTGCAATCCAGCTGAATAAAAGAAACGAGTTTGGTGAGAATTGCTTCTAACTGATTTGCCGTTTATGTCCACATAGCTTAGGTTTGCACGCATATCCGCTAAACCTAATTCACCAAATATTTCAAAAAAATTTTTAATTATTGGCGCATAAGTTAATAACGAAAAATTATAATGATCAATTTTATAAAGGGCTTTTTTGGCGAGAGGTTGCGCATCTTTTAAAACGGTGGAATCAAGACTAGTTTGCACCCAATTGGCGTTGAAGCCAAAATTATCATGAAAACGAATATGTGCACCAATGGCAATATTTTCAAGATTGTAAAGTTGCTTAAAAATATGCTCGGTAGTTGCGAAATGTTTATTATTGCCAGATCCTGATACTCTAGGTGCGTTATACTCAATGGAAAGCGCAGGTTCTATATAAAAATTATTTTTATTGTATATTTTTTTATTATCTTCCCGAGCTGAATCTCCTCGAGCTGAATCCCCATGGGCGTAACATGCCGAATTGATAGCAAAAACACTAAGTAAAAAAACTATAAAAATTTTAATTTTACAATTTGGAAAAAAAATATTTTTTATCATTTTTGGTAAAAAAACTGAAAGGTTAAACTTAAAAAAAGCAAATTAAATTACAAAATTTGTAAAGCAAGTAATGATTTTATTTTATGGCATTGTTAAGGCGATTAACAATTTCTTTTTTTCCTAAAATTTCAATAACCTCAAAAATACCTCCAGCTGAAGCGTTTGAGAAGGTTAAGGTTAGACGAAGAATTGGTGCAAAATCCTTAATTTTTAATGAATTTTCTTTAGCGAATTCATCGATATTTTTTTTAATATTTTCAGAATTCCAATGATCAATTTTATTAAAAATAGTTAGAATATTTTCGAGTAAAGATTTTTTTTCTTGCAAAATTTTTAAATCTTGTTCATTAAATTCTTGCTTAAAATCGTTAAAATAAATTTTACAATTATCGGCAATTTGCGTAATTAAATCAGACTTTTCCTTAAGAAAATTAAGAGCTAAAATTAAACGATTTTCCTCTTCTTGATTAGGTTTTTTTTCTAAAAAATCGAATACGAAATTAGATAAATCCTGATTGGATTTTTGTTTGAGATAATGATGATTGAGATGATTGAGCTTTGCAAAATCAAAGCGTGATGGCGATTTACCAACTCTATCAAGATTGAACCATTCGATTGCTTGCTCATCGCTAATTATTTCTTCATCGCCATGTGACCAACCAAGGCGAAGTAAATAATTTCGCATTGCTTGCGGTAAATATCCGAGCTGTTTATATTCAATTACCGAAGTTGCGCCATGGCGCTTGGAAAGCTTTGCGCCATCGCTTCCGTGAATTAATGGAATGTGAGCAAATTTCGGCACATTCCAATCCAAAGCTTGATAAATAATTTTTTGACGAAAGGCATTTGTCAAGTGATCATCTCCGCGAATAATATGTGAAATTTTCATATCATGATCATCAACTACAACGGCAAGCATGTAGGTTGGGGTGTTATCGCTTCGTAGTAAAACTAAATCATCAATCTCGCAATTTTTAACATTAATTTTGCCTTGCACTAAATCATCAATTTGGGTTTCGCCGTCAAGAGGAGACTTGAGGCGAATCACTGGCTTTAAAGTTGAGCTTTGTGAATTAAATTGATTGCGCCATGGACTTTGAAAGCGAAAAACCTCGCCTTTTTTTTCGGCATTGTTACGCATCTCATCAAGCTCTTGAGAGCTTGTGTAACAGTAATAGGCTTGGTTTTTATTTAACAATTCTTGCGCAACTTCAACATGTCTTGCGATGTTTCGAGATTGCATAATAATTTCATCATCATGCTTTAAGCCAAGCCAGTCAAGACCTTCAGTAATGGCTGATATTGCTGAATTTGTTGATCTTTGTGCATCAGTATCTTCAATGCGCAGTAAAAATTTTCCGCGATGATGTTTAGAAAAAAGATAATTAAACAATGCGGTACGAGCTCCACCAATATGTAAATAACCGGTTGGTGATGGAGCAAAACGAACTATAACTGACATTTTTTTTAAAATTTATTTATAACATTGCTTTAGGATAAAGCGAATAATTTTGATTGAAAAGAAAATTTTTGGGAAAATTTTTGGGAAAATTCTTGGGAAAATTCTTGGGAAAATTTCAATTAGACTTTGGAGATTAATTTGGTATTGCGTATCATTTAAGAAAAGATTAAAAAATCACCTTGAACAAATTATTTTTAAAATTTAATAATTTAAAAATACTTATTTGCAATAATCATTAAAGTTATTGATAAAACAATAAAAATAAAAAATTCCTATAGATTGTTAATAAATGACTAAAGCTACTTCCTCTACCGATATAGGCGCAAAGCTACTCGAAAAAAAAGTTATCTCTGATGACCAATTAGAGATTGCTAAAAAAGAACTTGAGCGTGATAAAAATGACAAAAATATCGGAGCGATTTTGGTGGAAATGGGATTTGTTTCCGAGGGTGCGCTAGGTGAAATTTTAAATGAATCATCGGGAATAAAAAAATTTGATTTATCTAATTCAATTATTGATGCCAAATTAGTTAAAAAATTGCCTAAGGAATTTGCGATGCGTAATAAGTTAATTGCTGTTTCTTACAATGCATCTTCAGTTACAATTGGCATGGCTGATGTTTTTGACATTGTTGCAATTGATCAGGTGCGTCGATTTTTCCCTTTTGAATTTAAAATAATTCCCGTATATATTCCTGAAACTGAGATCATGAAAGCGATTGATCAGTATTATGATTACGAGATGTCAATTGAAGGAATTCTAAAAGAAATTGAGTCGATGGGAGCGAAGAAAAGTTCTAATGAAGAAGAGCAATTGAAGGGTGATTATAAAAGTCCAATGGTACGTTTAGTTGATGCTATTCTAACCGATGCGGTTCATCGCGGTGCATCGGATTTGCACTTTGAACCAGAAGGATCTTTTTTAAGAATTCGTTATCGTATTGACGGAAAAATGACGCAGATTCGTAGTATTCACAAAGACTACTGGTCAGCGATTGCGGTGCGGATGAAAATTATGTCAGGAATGAATATCGCTGAAAGTAGAAAACCTCAAGATGGTCGAATTAATTCTGAAATTATTGGTCGTAAAATTGACTTTCGTGTTTCTACGCAACCAACCATCAATGGCGAAAATATTGTTATGCGTATTCTCGATGAAAAGCAATCAATCCTTACCATCGACAAAATTGGTTTTTCAGAAGCTAACATTAAAATTTTAAAGAAAATTGTTCAACGTCCCGAAGGTGTAATTATTCTTACTGGTCCTACGGGTTCAGGTAAAACCACAACTCTTTACACCGTTCTTAATTACATAAACTCGATTGATAAAAATATCATGACACTTGAGGATCCGGTGGAGTATCACTTGCCACTAATTCGTCAATCAAATATTCGTCATGATGTTGGTATGGATTTCGCTTCAGGTATTAAAGCCTTACTACGTCAAGATCCCGACGTGATTCTGGTGGGTGAGATTCGTGATAAGGAAACGGCGATTACTGCAATTCAAGCTGCGATGACGGGTCACCAAGTATATAGCTCACTGCATACCAACGATGCGCTCGGTGCAATTCCGCGATTGATGAATATTGGCGTTCCGAATTATTTAATGTCAGGAGCTTTGATTGGAGTAATTGCTCAACGTTTAGCGCGAAAAATTTGTACAAATTGTAAAAAAGAATTTCCCGTCGAAGATTCCGATAGAAAACTTCTCGGTGAAAAATATGCGCATGTCAAAACAATTTTTAGGGGAGTTGGTTGTGAAAAATGTGGACAAAGCGGTTATAAAGGCAGGGCGGTAATTTGTGAAATTTTACCATTTGATCGTGAGCTTGATGAGTTAATTTTGCACGAAGCTGGAAGAAGGAAAATGATGGAATATGCTCTTTCACAAGGATTTATATCAATGGTTGAAGATGGAATTCAAAAGGTTGTAGCTGGTGTAACTGATCTAAAAGAGTTGATAAGAGTTGTTGACTTAACTGATCGAATGTAGAAAATTCAAGTGATTTTTAATTAAAAATATAAAATTATCATGTCGCAATTTTTTAAAATCGAAGCAATTGAAGAAGTAAGAGATTTAATGTTTGAACAAAAGCCATATCAAAAAATAAGCAACGGCATAGAGATTAGTGTTTGGCCTGAATTCATTGATAACAAGGTCACGGGTGTTGGAGAAATTTTTATTTGGTCATATCAAGTTCGCATCGAAAATAGAAATAAATTTGCTGTAAAATTAATTTCGCGTTATTGGCGAATCATTGATGAAAATGGCGAATTGCAAGAGGTAAAAGGTGAGGGTGTTGTTGGCGAACAACCAACGATTAATCCGCAAAATAGTTTTCAATATTCAAGTGGAATTCATCTTGCTTGCCCATCAGGAATTATGTCGGGAACTTATAAGATGCAAAATCTTGATAATCAGGAATTTTTTGAAGTTGCGATACCACCATTTTCCTTAGATGCTCTAGTTCTTAAATCGCTATTGAATTAATTGGTCATGTTGATACTTGCATTCGAATGTTCTAATTCGCAATTAGCAGTGGCGATTCTTCGTGAAAATAAATTATTATCTCAAGAAATTATCGAAGATGGTTTTAGTCATAGCGAATTATTAGTGGTAAAAATAAATGATATTTTACAAAAAAATAATTTACATTTTGATGATTTGGATTTAGTTGTTGTTGGTAACGGACCAAGTAGTTTCACGGCATTGCGCGTTGCCTTAACGGTTGCTAAAATAATCAATATATCTTGTTTAAAACCAGTAGTTACTGTTAATAAATGCGAATCATTAGCTTTTTATTTTAAAAGCAACTCAAAACTATTTGAAATAGATAAAAAAGAATTACAATTAACAACTATTATTTATACTGCAAATCAAGAAATTTTTATTGCTCGATATGGTTTAAAAAATGATCAACTAAATAGCGAAGAAAATCCGCGAATATCAAGTGTCGATGAGATATTATACGAAGCGCAAAAAACTACAAATTTTTTATTGTTTGATCAAAATGTTTTATACCAAAAATTTATAAATAATTTTCCCAAAAAAACATTTTTAATCAATAATGACCCTTTTCATCTTGGCTTACTGGGTTTTGAAAAATATCGAAAATTTGGTGAGAGCAAAGAAATTTCACCA